>NZ_DFMB01000063.1:0-88864 GCF_002375325.1 Marinobacter sp. UBA3604 | reverse complement strand
ATACCATGACGTCGTGCGACAAGTGATACCGACATACCAGGCCGCTCACACTCGGCGACCATGAATGCCTTCTCCTGCGCGGAATACCGGCGACGACGCCGCACTCCGGTTATGACTTCGATTTTCTCCACCTTGGACACTCCTTTGCACTAGGTCTATGCTTAGGCCTTTGCTTCTACCAAGGTGTCCGGTTTAAATGGGGGCTACTACAATTATCGGGATTAAAAAATGCACAAAGGGCGGCGATTCAGGGCATCATTAAGCGACATGACGCACGCTGGGATAGCATCGTTCTGTCATCTCCTCATCTGCAGAGATGAAGATCTTGTGATGAAGGCGGCGGCTGCTTACGAGTATCTGGGAGTAGGTACAAAATTTTACACTACAAAGCTAACCAATAGTTCCAGCTCTCCAAACATGCTTATGGAAGTTCTGACCAAAACTCCTCTAGCCAGGCTTGCAAATCTTCCTGTGAATCGAAATCTTCTTCAGTTAATTCTTCGTATTCTTCCGGCGAGATAAGCCTATTGTCGATTGCTTCCCGCAACTGGGTCTTAAACAAGCTCACGTCGTACGGGAATCCCTTTCCAGTGCTAATTGCTTCTCTTATCAACTGAGGGTCGTAGCACTCAATGTGGCAATATTTTCTCAATACCGTTTTCAATGGTTCTTTGATGCTTATTTCAGTCTCTAAGGTTTTGGATTCGGGCATAAAGTATGTAACCTGACGTTTCCATCTTGATCAAGTACTTAACGCCTTCAAAGCTCGATGGTACTTTTCAGCCCTTTGCAAGTCTTTTTCAGTGATATCATTGAGCCTAGTTAAATCCAAATTATCTTTTATGTCTTCTATTTTGATTTTCCTAGCCAAACTATTTTTAGATGCTCGCAATATGAATCTCTCGTAGTCCTCATTCTCTCGCTTAGTTAAACAGTCAAGCGCCTCCATCACATCATTTGAAAAGCCAATGTTTTTAAGATCTTCATAGGTAAAGTCACTATCTTCAATTACGTCATGCATTACTGCCACTATCATTTCAACTTCAGCTTCAAACCGAAACATCAACCGAAGCGGATGTAAAATATATGGCTGACCAGATTTATCAACTTGTCCAAAGTGTGCCTTTGTCGCAACGCTTATTGCCTGATCTAGCTTACTCAACACTTTTACCTTCTAAATACTCTTCATAAGTAATTTCCTTGCCAGACAACAAGGCCTCATTAAACAAGCGATTATCGTGAGGGATAGGATCTGGCTTTTCATCTTCACCATAAAACTTAACGTGAATTTTCTCTGCTTTATGATCCCAGCGATACATAACTTCCTCAAACGAATAATCTATGTACACATCTTTTTCAGAAAACAGCTTCCCTTTATTAATAGCCATTAGCTTTCCTTATCGCTTCATAGTACTCTTGGCTTTGTTCAGAAACTGACTGCGCTTGAGTACTACTTGGACTCAGCACCCGCCATTCCTCGTAGAATTTGTGGCCCTGACCACCAGGAATTCCGGATTTAGATGCAATGGAAGTATATAAATCATCACCGAGCAATACCCTTGCCACTGACTCTGATTCCTTCGCGTAGATCATCGCAGGTGTATTTACTTGAACCTCACCAAAGATTCCAGCTTGGGTTTTAATCGTAGAATTAACACCACTGTAGCCTAATGGATCAGTTGTCCCATTTATTACCTTGACGTTTGCACCTCGCTTGGCTAACTCCGCTGCTACAGCGTCCATTTTTTCTGGAGAGACTATGATGGTATTCCTCGCCAAGTCTTTGATCTTCGTCGCATCGCCATCGTAATCATTCATGATTTTCTGGGTAGCTCGATCTTGAGATTTGATTGGTGCTTTTGCAACTTGGCCACCGAACATTTCGGCGATTTCGTCTGCGATTGTATCGATTTCCAATTTAGCTGCTGGAGCCTTAGCGTACACCTCACCAAACTTGTTTGGAACATTCTTGGCAGGCTTCAACTCCTGACCTTCAACCCGCTTGGAGGCCCTGGCTTCCAGATGGTTTTTCTTCTTTAGGTCAGTACTCCGCCAGAGATACCTCAGGCGCTGTCTGCGTACGGCGGCACAATAGGCCTTAACGGTCTTGCCCAAAGACGCTAACAGGCCCGCGTGACGAATCCTGCCTGCGGCTGCCCCCACTGCGGCAGCACCGCCGGTTGCCACGGCCAGCACCGCCATCAATATCAGGTCAAAGGCCACGGCCCCGGTTAAGTAAGTAACCTCGGTGTGGTGCTGGATACTGGCGTATTCGGCCACAAAGTCGTTGAGGCTTTCCCGGAGTATGGGGTCTGCCATCACCAGGTTGGTCAGCTCATACGCTTCGGCCACGTCCTCACGGGAGATGTCCGTGGGATTGAAGCCCAGGGCCTCGACCCAGCGTTTGTGGCGGGTCTCGTTGTAGTTCGCCCGATAGGACTCGTACCAGGAGGCGTCTGAACTGTTCTCACTGGCGATCCAGGCTGCCTTCAGTCCGTCCATCAGGGACTGGGAGGGGGAAGCCAGGTCTGCCATGCTGTCAACGAACTGCAAGAGCCCAATACCGGCGTCCGCACCCCCCTGGAAGGCAGCACCGGTGCTGACGGCCATACGCTGATGCCAAGGCATCTGTTGGTATTCCCGCTCCAGGGCATCGGCCTCTCGTTGTTCATGCTTCAGTACTTCTGTCAGGGCATGCTGAATCGCCCGGCGTTGCTGACCCACTTCGTCGTCAGAAGCGTCCGAGCTCAGGCGGACGAAGGCGAACCGACCGTTAAGCCCCTCAATGTGGGCTTCGCCGTTTGGGTCCAACGTGCCTGTTATTTCCTCATCGTCCGTTGCCAGGGTAAAGGGAAGACCGGCCACGCCGGTTCCATCTAACCAACGATAGGCCAGGGTGACACGGTAAGGGCCGGCGCCCGGCACGGGGGCTGCTGGCGCAGGGGGCTCTGGTGAAGGAGCGGATGATTCATTGGCCGGTGCCAGGGAGTCAGAGCGGGCAGCGGTGGCACCGCCCCGTGATCGGCCCGGCCAGTGTTGCTGGAGGCGTTGCCGGAGTGTGGGCGGCAAGTCGCTACGCAGGGTGTCTGGGTTGGCCTGGGTTTCGGTGAACAGGTCAAAGCCCGGCTCATAACGGCTGGACAGCACCAGGCGCCCCTCTTGCAGGTCCTCCAGCAGGGTTTGTTTCTGTGTGTCGGTCAGGTTGCCGGTATGGGAAACATCTGCATCCGGAGGCAGGTCGATATGCTGGCCCTGGTAACCACGGGTAAAATAGTCCCGGGCAATATCCACGGCATTTGAGGGGTGCAGCAGCGTCGGCAGGATGGCTTCGGTAAAACCATAGCCGCCCGTCACGTAGAGCTGGTAGGACATTGTTCCTTCTTCCTTGTCCGGTGTTGTCCTTAGTCCTTTACAACCTTTTGGATGCTATGGGGTTATCGGGAGGATGGCAAGGATTTGGTGCAAGTTTTCCCAAAAGGAAAAGCTGGACGACGCCTACTAACCTTTTCTTCCAGACGGCGTTCGTTAGTTCGTCAACCGGCCCCCGTTTCTTGTGGTTTTACCGGCGCTTGCCGCCATACTGAAAGGATCGGAAGAGGGCGGTTATCGGCTGAAAGCCTGGGCACCATGCCCAAGTACCTGCTCAAGCCCGAAGTGCTGGGCCTGCTGGAAAGCGAATCGCACCCGATGCACCAACGATTTAGCTCTAGGCCTGTTTACAGATTGCGATACAGCACGACGACATAACACAAAAGCCCAGTCGTCATCAGAGACAAAGAAACAATTGATTCAGGAACGGTGTGCGATTGCAAATAACCGACCAATCCAGAGATGGACAGTGTTGAACTGGAAGACAGTGCTTGAGGTGGTGGCATAGGGTACGGGAGTGTCGAGTCTGGGCTCAGCGTGTATGTTACTTTCTTAACACTCTATCATACTGCGCATAATGTATATTATGTTAAATGGTGTATGTTGCTCTTTAAAGTTAGAAACAGCAGCCCCGGTCAAATTCCCCTCTCTTCCCATACGCCACCTTCTTCAAACCATTGACTCTGCAGCTACTACAGGGTTTTTGATACCCACTGACGGCGCAGATTTAATGGGAGCATTTCTGAAATGAAAACTGAACTGAAACAGGCTTATAACGTGGAACTCACCGCGGCGTGCGAAGCTGAAGAGTCGCGTAACTTTTCAAAGGCGTTCGCCCACCTTGAGCGAGCTCATATTCTGAGCCAGAAGTATGCTTGGGCGCACACAAGGACCCACATTCGCATGCTCAAACTCGGCTGGCGTACGCGTGACATGCGGGAAGTCGTTGGGCAGCTTACTCGAACGTTCGCCGCATTGTTGTTTTCTCGCATATGGGTTCCCCTTGGAAATACCGGGCGTGCGAACGTCAGTCCGTTTGCGCCAATGCCTTTGCCAGAAGATCTCGCTCGTGTGCTTTATAAAGAGAGCCATCACCAGGCTGAAAGATAAAAACCGACTACGGCTAGCCGTTAATCGACGTAACCACCCACTGCCTGCAGAATCGTCTGTGAATTGCTGGGTGTTACCCAGGCCGCGATGGCATTTCGTTTCTGCCCTTTTTCGGGGAACTCTGGAAGTGTAACGGTCCAGCTTTTCTCTCCAGGTACTGTTATTAACTTCAACACCACGAAATCGTGTGTGAGTTCCCGGCCGCGGTTTTCTCCAGCTTTCACGGATGTTGTTAACCCCATACCGAGTATGGCTATATGCAACTGGCCAGCCTTCTCGCCATCAAATTCCGCCTTAAAGCGGCGTTTGTCATTAGCGCTAGCCCTGAGTACCCCAACCTGTTTGGTGTCGTCTGTCCAGGTTCGTTGCCCTCGAAACCATTGGCGCCATTCTTTGTTGTTGATAACGATTCCCGGAGTATAAGACTGGCTAACGTGCCCTTCACGTACATAATTCCGCTGGCGTTCGCTGTAAGCAGCTTTTGCGAACGGGTCTTTCCAGCCGATGTAATCCCAGTAGTCAACGTGGAACGCCATTGGAACGAATTCTTTGAACAGCTCAGGGCTGCTCTTCAAAGAGCTCAGCCAACGATCAGCGGGAGGACAGCTGCTGCATCCCTCTGAGGTAAACAGCTCAACAACGTCGGTTTTACTCGTTCCACTAGTCCACTCTGCGGCGCTGGCAAACGACGGCAGTAAGAAAAGCAACGCAATAAACCATTTTGTCATGGGAACCTCTCATCGGATTAGCCATCTGTATTAATGGATCAGAGCAAAAGGTGCCGGCTTTGGTTCCTCCCCAAACATAACGTTTCTATAACACTTGGTGACGGTTCTTCGCAGGTTGTCGTTTACATAATGTTGCGAGAAACATGGCTTTGTCATGTTTGCGAGGTTTGATGACGGTATAAAATGTGGATCCTCCAACGCAGGAATTTCGGGATTTTGGACAAATGAAAGGCCAAAAGAGATGCCGGTACTTTCAGTACCTACAGCACCTAATGATTCTGATATTTATGTCGTTTAGTCCGACGTTGCTTGGAGCGAACACCATCAAAATCAGCACCGGGCACTGGCCGCCGTACCTGAGCGAAGATCTACCTGGTGGCGGTTTTGTCTCCCAGATTATTCGTGAATCCTTTGAAAGCGAAGGTGTCGACGTAGAGTTTGCATTTCTTCCCTGGTCGCGGGCGCTGGCAATGACCAAATCGGGAAAATATCAGGCCTCGGCGATCTGGTCTTGCACCGAATCAAGAAGCCGTGACTTCCTGTTCTCTTCTCCTTTACTGCCCTATCAATACGTTTTCTATCACCGCGCTGCCGAGGCTTTTGACTGGGAAGCCCTTGTAGAGTTGAAAGGAAAGAAAGTTGGTCTGACACAGGATTACAGTTACGGCGAAACACTCAGTGATGTTATTGAGAGTGGTCTCGTCGACGCTGACGTCACCACTTCTGACGCGGCTAATTTCAAGAAGCTGCTCCTTGGTCGCATTGATTTGTTTCCCATGGACCCCGTTGTGGGTGAAGCGATGATAAGAAACCAGTTTACTTCCCAGGCTTATCAACTGACGTTTCATCCCAAACCACTCCGGAAGGCGTTTTACCACGTGCTGTTTAACGCGGAGTCAGCCGGCCTCAGGCAGGCGTTCAATGATGGATTAGCGACGTTGCGCAACAACGGGAGGTACCAAGCCATTATTGAGAAAGCGGTCGCCGAGAACAGCACACCAGTAACTGCGCAGATACTGGAAGATAAACTGGTCAACTGGGACGCCACGGCGGCGCCCTGCTCCCCTCCTCCTGCCGAGTAATGCGAGTTTGATCGTATCGTTAGGTTCCATGCCGTTTAAGACTTGCTTATACGATGAATGCAGCTAAACTCCTATTCAGCTTGCATTTTTCATCGCTGTTTGGCTAAGAAATGTGCCATCCTTGGCAGTGTGACCGCCAGGTTTGTCAGTAGCAGGTCTCGGAGTGCAATCGTTGACTGAATCGTTTCAAATAATGCTAAGAGCAAAGTGCTGAGATTGCGCATGCAGGAACGTCTATCGCCCCTAAGCAGAGCTTTACGCCCCAAGGTGGTTTCGAGGGTGGTAGCCGCCGTTCTTTGCTATTCAACCTCTTCCATCGTTGTTGCCGCGGATGATTCCCTTTGGGACATTCCCTTGGAAGAGCTTGGTCAAATTCGTGTTGTCTCAATCGCCTCTGGAACCGAAACACCTCTCGATAAGGCCGCTGCAATCACTTCGGTCATTAATGCGGACGATATTGCAGCCATGGGCGCCACGGACTTGGACCAGGTACTTGAAACAGTGCCTGGGCTCCATGTGAATCACTCTGATCAGGGTTTTTCTCCGAAGTACGTATTTCGTGGCATTACCTCCAGCAACAACCCGCAGGCGCTCCTTCTTGTTAATGGAATACCGGCCACTACTATGATGTATGGAAATCGTGGTAATGCGTGGGGGGGAATGCCTGTTAAGGCGATCGAGCGTATCGAAGTGATTAGGGGGCCGGGCTCGGCTCTGTATGGTGCCGATGCGTATTCCGGTGTTATCAATATCACCACCAAGAATCATGAAACGATAGATGGTCAAATAATAGGTGGCAGACTCGGAAGCTTCGATACCCGTGGTGGCTGGCTTGAAACAGGTCATCGGGTAGGTGGACTAGGTGTCAGTATGGTCCTGGAATATCAGACAACCGACGGCTGGGATGACATTATCGAACGAGATGCTCAAACGAACTTCGACGAAACGTTCGGTACGTCTGCCTCCCTGGCGCCGGGCCCTGTAAATACAGGGGTAGACCGACTCGACGCCAGGTTTGAAGTGGGCGCCGAGCAATGGACTTTTAGAGCTGGCTTACAAGATCGGAGCAACATCGAGACGGGTCCCGGAGTTGCACAAGCGTTGGACCCAGAAGGAGAGTATTCGTCGCGAAGGTTGAATGCGGATTATAGCTATCGATGGGCCGATCTCACCGAAGGCCTTGATTTGGAGGCCAGGGTTTCTTACTTCAACATCACTCAAGAGCCTGAGAACAACATCATACTTTACCCCCCTGGTGCATTCGACGGGGCTTTCCCCAATGGTTTGATTGGTAGTCCGGGATACAAAGAACATCAGGTGCGGCTAGATCTCAGTGCAGTTTATCGTGGACTTCAAAACCATCGACTACAGACAGGTATAGGTACACTTTGGGCTGATCTTTACGACGTCACGGAAAGCAAGAACTTTAATTCAGATTTTAGTCCACGTGGCAGTGTAGTTGATGTGTCCGATAGTCCAAGTGAAGTCTGGATGCCGGAAGAGGACCGAACTAGCTATTATGTTTTTGTTCAGGACGAATGGCAGTTTGCACAAAACTGGCAACTGGTTAGTGGTATCCGTTTTGACGACTACTCTGATTTTGGAAGCACGATAAACCCACGAACGGCTTTAATATGGGCAACAACCGATTCCATCACTACTAAATTTTTGTACGGACGGGCTTTTCGAGCACCATCACTGAATGAGCTTTATGTAGCGAATAACCCTGTAACGGCAGGCAACAGTGACTTGGACGCGGAAAATATAGATACCTTTGAAATCGGTTTAACCCACCAGTTAAATACACAATTCGTATACGGCGTTAATCTCTTTTACTATGAGATAGATGACCTGATAACTGCCGTCCCGGTCACTGGTCCAATTTCGCAAGAGTATCGCAACTCTGGAGAAAGAAAGGGGCATGGTGGAGAGTTCGAACTAACCTACGCTCCCCTCGACGAAGTAAAGCTTTCAGCAAACTACGCGTACCAGAAATCAATCGATAAGCAAAGTGATGATGATGTAGGCGAAGCACCAAATCACCAAATTTATGCACGCTTGGATTGGAACGTAACAACACACTGGCGCTTCGTCACCCAGGTAAACTGGGTAGGCGAGCAAAAGAGAACCGCAAATGATACCCGCCCTCCGGTGGATGACTACACGACCGTCGATATCAACCTAAGGGCCGTTGACCTATTGCCGGACTGGGCATTTTCCGTCGCGGTGAAAAATTTGTTTGATCAGGATGTAAGAGATCCCAGTCCTTATGCGGACCCGGCACCAGAAATCCCTAATGACTTCCCAATGCCGGGCCGGCAGTTCGTAGCGGAACTAAGGTATCAATTCTAAGGTGCCACCTGATCCGTAGACCAATCTCTCTTTTCAGGGCCCCCATATTTGACACTGCTGCAGCGCACAGGGAAAAAGCTACCTTCTGGATTATCTCTCGCATCTTGATAGCAAGGCGCCATACCGGTAACAAAACCAGGGCTGAGAATCAATTGATACTCTTGGCAGGTTAACCCCATATCAGCAGCCAGTCCGGCATGGACCGCCGCGACATTCATAGCATAACCATGTTTTTCTTCTAGATGCCGCTGGACGTCGAGAGCCATCTTCAAATGACGACCATCGGCCAATCCAAGTTCCTTTGCTTTTTCCAGAGTGTAAAAAATTCTCTCGTCAGTTTTTGCTAATGGGCGTCCGTAACCATACAAAATCCGTCCCTTGGCTTTCTCTTGATCAACGAAGTCTATTAGTTGTCCACCGTCATCGCACCACCGCCCTGCCCTATAGAAGAAATCAAGGGCCCGCACTTCAGGTCTGCGGCCATAGAGTGATGCTTCCGAAATACTCAAGCCGGCCATTAACGCCAATGAGGCAGTCGATCTAACGGTACCTGCTAGAGCGGTAACATGATTTGGCCAAATAGATGGGTCCGCATAACTTGAAGAAACCCAGTAATAATTAATCATTTTCGCGACGTTCTCACCAGGATCCCGCCCGAGCACGGCGTAAAGGTACAAATGTATCCAGTTGTAGTTGCACAATTCTTTATGCAGGTCCTTGCCATGCATCACCACACGGTCCGACAAAAACGCCTTACCTTTTCGGGTTACCCAGTGACTTTCAGTATTTAGTAGGTGCTTGTAACCCATTAGCTTACGCCCCCTTTGCCGGGGTTGGACGTAACTGGCCCGGGATCGGATACTAACTCGATAGCAGGACCATAAAATGGAAACTTCTTCCAACCCATATTTTTTTGCTCAATTGCATGTGCTGCAGCCCCAGGAAGCCGCAACATAAGATAAAGCATACTTGCTTGATCCTCATTCAGATTCAGATCAACAAACGTGGCCGCCGCTATCCCACTGATCGCAAGCGGATAACCAACGGTCGCTTCAAGCTCGGGACGATGAGCATGCAGCCAACGAAGCGCGCCATCACTCGGAGCAAGTTTAACGAGATAGTCGAGTGCTTGACGGAGATGCGTAGGAAGAGACTCTCCATTTGGGTCAAACCCCGGTGCGTGTTCCATCGGAAGCCAGATGTCAGCCCGTTCGTCTTCCTCAGGGTGAAATAGTCGCTCTTTCCACTTTTCGATATTCTGACCACAATCGCGCCAGAGCCTGACTGAAATCGCAACTTCCTGGGCTCCTCCGTATTGTCCTGCACCTACCGCAAGTGCTGCCATTAACGCAGAGCTGTGGTTTGTTCCCGCTACGCCTGCATTCATTGCCGCTCTGACACTGGCCTCTCTCGGTCCTGGGTTGGCCAGGACAATGGCCAACTTTTCGATCAAGAGAGCCTCTTCCCTGGTTGGCCTTTCGCCACAAAATAAGAGCAATAGATATTCAAACCAGCTTGCATTGGGGACGACCTGCCCGTAAACATCGTATCCAGAACAGAAACAGTGCTTGGCTGCGAAAGGATTCGAGTCCTCGGGTTCTTCCATCCAAAAATTGGAGTGATATACGTAATCTGAGGTCATAAGTGCTCTCTTATATGGAACCAGTCAATACCTTCATCCTAGACCCCATGGGCGGTATTTCATCTCTGTCGACGACTACGTCGAGCAAACAAGGTCCGGTTTTAGCTAATATGGCATGTAGATTCACTGAGAAAAGCTCTTCCATTGTTTCAACGCGATACGATTCAATTCCCATAGCCTTGGCCATGTCAGCGAAATTAATATCCGGAAGGCTGTTCCCGATGGATTCCCCTCCGCTAAGTCCCTGCCCATGCCTAACCATACCCAGTGAGGAATCATTCAGTACAACCATGAGCAGGTTCAGATTCTCCTGCAATGCAGTGGTGATTTCCTGACCAGCCATTAGATAGCTACCATCACCTGTAAAACATATGACCGGTGTGTTCTTTACAGCAGCTGCTACTCCGACCGAAGCCCCTATCGCCCACCCCATTGAAGAAAATCCAATACCAATATGGAAATACTTCTTGGAAGGATCCTGATGTTCATAGCGGCGAATATTCCAATGGTGAATCCCCCAGAGGAAGCTGTTGCCGCTGTCCATCAGCACCCTAGCGTTTGAGGGGCACACCCTGCTCATATAGGTCATCAAAGCCTGGGGCTTTATGCTACCGCTGACGTTCTCACATGCTGTCCGGTTGTCTAGACGTATCTGTAGAGGCAATTGAGAGTGTTGTTCTGTCGTCGAGACAAAGCCTCCGCCGGTTTCAACCCCAAGCGCGCCTGCAATAGACGCAAGCGTGAGCTTTGGCGAACCCAGAATAACCAATCGGGCCATTGTGGATCGGGTAAGGTGTTCAGGGTTTCTGGATACGTGTATTAAACGCTCAGAGAGTATGGCTGTTGTGTCCCATCCTGAGGTTGATACTTCATCCAGAGCGGACCCAACCACAAGTACCAAATCCGCGTTTTTGGTTTTGAGCGCTTCCGCTGCGCTTTCATGCCCGGCAAACCCAAAAACTCCCCGGTATAGAGGATGATAGCTATCGACGATCCCTTTGCCGCGAGGCGTGGTCACCATCTGCCAATGTCTCGACTCTGCCAGGCTAATCAAAATATCCGCAGCCTCCGCAGCCCCTTCGCCTAGTACAACGGTTACTTTTAAAGCTGATGACAGCTCTTTCAATAACAACTGGATAGCGTCTGGACTTGGTGCAACATCATGGTGAGTAAAAGCCCTTAGGTTATGATGGCTGGAGTCATCGGAAACAGGATGTCTCATTACATCCAAAGGAATACCCAAGTGCGAAGGACCCGGTTGGTTTCCCAACGCATAGCTAACAGCCTGAAGCAGCTTGGTTTCAAGTTGGGCGGTATGTGAGACAAACGTGTTGTAACGTGTGCAACGGGCAAACATCTCCATGGTATTGACGCTGGTGCAAGAACTTTCCTGAAGAGATCCCTGTCCAAAGCGATCAAGCGCCGTCTGAGCTGAGATTACAAGTATAGGAATGTTGTCAGCATAGGCAGACGCCACACCCGTTATCAGATTCGTTGCGCCAGGCCCTGCCGTTGAGCAACACACACCTAGTCGACCTGTTTCCCGAGCATATCCCTCTGCCATGAAAGCTGCGCCCGCTTCATGTCTGGAGATGACGGCTTTGATACCGCCACGTTTTTCGCTGCGAGCAAGCGCATTGTAAAAAGGCTCAATACTCCCGCCTGGAACCCCAAATACATACTCGACTCCCAATCGCTCAAGATAGCGAATAATCAAGTCACCATTTTCGAGCATTGATAATCCTTTTGGAGGTTACGTCCATTATTGAAGTGTGAACAAAGGCGGAGAGGTAGCTATTCCAGCGGTCGAGGCATGGAAATCCCATATCCCTGGGCGAAGTCGAGGCCCAGTTCAACCAGACGGGCTCTCACCTCATCGTTCTCCACGAACTCGGCAACCGTCTTGAGTCCTGCGGAGTGGCCAATCCGGTTGCACGCATCGACTATCGACAAATCGATTGGGTCGTCCAGCAGGTTGCGGACGAAACCACCATCAATTTTCAGGTAGTCCACTGGCAGGGCTTTCAGATAGGAGAACGAACTCATGCCCGCACCGAAATCATCAAGCGCGAATTTGAACCCTCTTCTTTTGGCGGAATTGATGAACCTCTGAGTCGCGTTCAGATTGGCAATGGCGGAAGTTTCAGTAATTTCAAAGCAGATACGTTCGGGAATCAGCTTGTACCGCTCCGCTAACTGGCTGATGTACAGAAACAGTTCTGGCTCGTTAAACGAGCTTCCAGACAGATTAATAAAGAATGTTCCTGTGCTCTCACGCCCGAGCCCCGTGCGATCAAGGTAGTCGAATGCCAGTTCGATGACCTTTCGATCAACTCGTGTCATCAAGTTGAAGCGTTCCGCCGCAGGAATGAAGGCACCAGGGGGCACGATGTCATCACCTTCGTTCAGGCGGACCAGAAATTCGGTTCGATAACCGTCGTTGGCTTCTGGCTGAAGGGCAACCATTTCCTGCTGCCATAGGCAGAAACTGTTATTTTGGAGAGCCTGCTGAATTCGGCTGGTCCAGTTCATATCCCGCTGACGTTGCTGCATATCACTGTCATCGGTTTCGTAAAGCTGGACGTTATTGCGTCCCCGATCCTTGGCGGCGTAGCAGGCCAGGTCGGCATGGCTAAGAAGTTCACCAGCACTGTTGTAGTTTTCGTTGATCACAACCATACCGATGCTGAGCGACACCGAGAACGGCTTGTTCTGCCAAACAAAGCGGAATTCATGGACCTCTTCACACAGCTTTTCAGCGACCTTGTGTGCATGAACCGCGTCGCAACCGCGCAGCAGTACTCCAAATTCGTCGCCGCCGAGGCGAGCCAGGGTATCATCAGAGCGAATTTGAAGTGACAGCAATGCGGCGACCTGCTTAAGCAAGTAATCCCCAGCCACATGACCACAGGTGTCGTTTATGATCTTGAACTGGTCAAGGTCAAGATAGAGCAGTACATGATGACGGCCGGTTTTATGGGTGTCTTCGAGCGCCTGCACCAGCCGCCGCTCGAATTCCCGGCGGTTCACAAGATCAGTCAGGCTGTCATGATAAGCCATATGCTCCAGAGCATTCTCGGCAACACGCTTGGCCTGGCGCATGAATCCTTCACGTACTTCCCGATCAATGGCAGGAATCAACCGGGACAGGTTGTCCTTCATGATGTAATCCTGCGCACCGGCTTTCATGGCGGTAACGGCAACGCCCTCCCCGATCGTTCCGGATACGATGATTACTGGCAGGTCCTTGCAGTACTTCTTGGTCAGCTCCAATACCCTGAACGAAGAGAAGCCGGGCATGTTGTGGTCGGTAATGACGATATCCCACTTACCCCGGCGAAGGGCATAGGACAGACGGTCTTCGCTGTCTACCAACTCATGATAGGGGGCTATGCCTCCTTTGCGCATCTCTCGCAGTAGAAGCAGCGCATCGTCTTCTGAATCTTCGACGATCAACATCCGTAGAGGGCTGGCTGTGTCTGTCAATGGCCTTACCTTTTTATAACGAGCGAACCGCACCTGCCTTGGGCACTTTATTGACAAAAAGCCAATAGCGGGCAAGCAACTTCATTTGTTCCGTAAACTCCCGATAATTGATCGACTTGGTGATAAAGCTGTTGGCACCCAGACGGTATGCATTCAACAGGTCTGCCGGCTCATCGGAGGATGTAACCATAACGACTGGCAGCCAGTTGGTCAGTGGCGAGGACCGAATACCTTTCAGGACCTCCAGGCCACTGACCTTGGGAAGCTTCACATCAAGCAAAACAAGACCGAGCGAATCCAGATCTTTACACGGCTGCCTGGCATCGTTGCCAAACAGGAAGTCCAGGGCTTCCTGCCCGTCTTCTTTTACGATGACAGGGCTGTTTTCGCTCGCACTCTTGAGGGCTCGCACTGCCAGAACCTGATCATCCGGGTTGTCTTCAACCACAAGGATTGAATGGCCATCCATGATTTTATTTGCCCTTTCAATGAATTGCATTAATAGGTTGAATCTGACTACAGTCTAGTCCTGATCTCCCGAAACAGGCAACTTCACGACAAAACTTGCCCCCTCACCCAGTTGCGACGTAGCGGAAATATCGCCATGGTGCCGGCGAACAACGCGGTATACGGTCGCCAGGCCAATACCTGTGCCGCCGAACTCCGACGGCGTATGAAGTCGATTGAATGCCACAAACAGTTTGTCGATATACCTCATATCGAAGCCGACACCGTTGTCACGAACCTCAATAGCAACCCAGCGCCCTTCTCTTCGAGACAACACTTCGACAATTCGTTTTTCTTCTTTGGCGCTGTATTTCCAGGCGTTCGCCATCAGGTTCTGGAAGGCAACACGCAGCATTCGGCTGTCGCCTACAACCCACATACCCGGCTGTATGAGAATTTCCGTTGGCACTTCATCGCTGATGTCTTGCAGTTCTTCCGCAATTTCTTCCAACATCTGGCTCAAGTCTATCGTCTGATTTTCCATGGACTGTCGGCTGACGCGGGACAGAACAAGCAACCCATCGATCAGCCCTGCCATCCGTACACTGGCCGCGCGGATTCGCTTCAGGTAATCCTTACCGATCTCATTCAACTGATCGCCACAATCCTCTTCCAGGGCTTGCCCAAACCCTTCAACGGCTCTCAGGGGCTGCCTGAGGTCATGGGAGACCGAGTAACTGAACGCCTCCAGTTCACGGTTGGCCATGCTCAGCTCGGAGGTCCTGGCCTCGACGATGCGCTCCAGGCTGTCACGGCTTTCCAGGATGCGGCGGTTCTGTTGCTGGATGGTGCTGATCATCTCGTTGAAGGTGTTACCCAGGCGCCCGAGTTCGTCGGTGCCGGAAACCGGCGCACGAATGGAATAGTCGTGATCCTGGGCGATGCGCTCGGCCGTCTCCGAAAGCTTGAGAATGGGTTCGGAGACGATTCTCTGTAACCTGAGCGCCAGGAATACCAGCGCGATGAGGATCACCGCCCCGATACCGGAGGCTACGGATACAAAGGTCCGGATATGGCCCCGCAAAACTTCAAGGTGTGATGAGAGGAAAAGCTGCCCGACCACTTCGTTGTCCAGCGTGACCGGCATCAGTAACTGATAGACGTCCCCGACGAACCCTACTTCCAACGACGAACCAACCGATGGGCATTGCCCCTGTGGCCGGCCTGAAAGAGACGTCATCACGTCCCCTTGCTGGTTGTAGACACAGGCCTGCCGAATAGTGTCGATACGCTTGAGGCTGGTGATAATACTGCTCAGCTGCTCGTTGTCCTCGAACACCAGGGCAGCAGCGGACTGCTCCGCCAGGATGCCGGCGATGACATGAAGCTCGGATTCGAGCTGTTTCCGGTAATTCTGGTTCTCAACAAAGATGAGGCTCGCGCAGACCAGGGTGATGCCAAGTGCGCTGGTGAACAACGTAAGGAATAGCAGTTTGGTTTTCAGTCGCCAGTATCGCCACCGCCCCATCATCTCAGAACCCTCACCGCCAGTTCCAGAAGCCTGGAGTTAATGGTCAGGCCCGCTTCCATTGCGGCTTTCAGGCTGATTTCGAAGCGAATAACATTACCCTGCTTCACGTAACCGACAATCCCGCCCTTGCGAATGAAGTCTGGCAAATCACTCACTGTCAGTATGCCTTCGTGGCTCTCGGCCATTTCGAGCAGTTCGTCGACATTTCTGGACTGGGACTGCCCTATATAAAGTACGTCGCATCCCGCGATATCGGCCGGAACGTTGGGGTATCGAAGCTGAAGCGCCCTGCCCTGGGATTTACGACCTTGCATGGGGTCAAGCAGGTTGCCGAAGGGGTCATCGCCGTAGATGCACACATCAAGAGGATCGGAAGCGGTTGCTCCATTTGACCAGGTAATAAAACGTGTGAAGTTGTAGAGGAACGCCGCTTTGACTTCATATTCCGAGCGTATGGAAGCATGCGCCGACGCCAGGCTGAGACACAGGCTGAGAACTAGGGGAATAGAATATTTCAGGTGATCCCTCACGAGTCGGCCACGAAACAAGTAGTCATGTTGAAAATTGAATTATATGGGAGCCCGGCACCTACGGAAGGTTAGCACCCGTTTCGCTGGCGTCAACTGTATCTTAAAACTGTACTCCCCCAATAGCACCGTTCTGTGTCTGTTCCGCCAACACCGGTCCAATAGAATTTTATCAAGCACCGGAGGTGGAATATGAACATCGACAAAGTCCTGTTTCGCACACTCAAACACTATATTGAGAACCAAAAAACCCGCACACGCCTAAGAAGACGCCTGCGGGGAATGCCGGTGAGAGAGCTGGATCGTTTGGCATGGGACATCGGAACAACCAGAGCTCAGCTGCTACGAGAGGCACACAGCCCGTTCTGGAAGACGCATCGCTGAGCCCTGGGGAAAGGGATCAGCGTGACGACTACTCCCGCCAGAATGGCTTGTGCGCTTCCTCTACCAGACTGCCGTGAGGCAACCCTATGTCTTTTTCGACCAGTCTGGTGTCCATTTCATACAGCGACTGCCGCAATTGGTACCGGCGACTCCAACGTCCCGCATAGCGTTTGATAGCAGCGATGGCTCGCCTCATGAAAGCGCTCCTTGAGGGAACACATGCAATCGATGGTGCTTGTCTGAGTGTTTGATTGACGAGGATGGCTTTCATTTTCATCTTCCTTTAAATATGAACGATGACTACAATGAAACCATTCTCGACCCGCCGTACCAGGTCGTCCATCGACATTATTTGAACCCGGTGTTCGAAAAATATGAACATAAAGCTGGACAGGCTCAAGTCTTTTCTTCTGGTGGCTGAAGAGGCCAATCTGACTCGCGCGGCCGCTCGTCGTCATTCGACACCGTCTGCGGTGAGCGAGCACCTTCGCCAGCTTGAGGAAGAGTTCGAGGTTCTGCTGTTCGAGCGCAGTAAACAGGGAATGTCCCTGACCGCGGCTGGCGAGCGCTTGCTCATGCCCGTTCGCCAGGTGTTTACCGCCGTGGAAGATGTGCGTAACACTGCGCTTTCCTTGCGTTCGGTGCCCCACGCAACACTCCGCCTTGGACTGAACTCTCCGCCTGAATACCTTCGTGTAGACGAAGTGCTTCGCCGGAAGACGGACGCTCTCCCTCACCTCAACCTGGAAATGAAAACCCGGGCGTCAACCCAGATTGTCGAGCAAGTGCTTTCGGAAGAGCTGGATCTGGGGTATGTCTATGGCAACTGCGAGGACCCGAGGCTGAAGGTGGTGCCACTCACGCCAGTACGTATTTCCGTTGTTGGCCCTGCGGATACGGAGTTCGACACCCTACCAGCCGACTTCGAGTCACGTCGGCGCCTGCCCTGGGTCTGGCCCAACCGGGACTGCCCGTTTTTTGATTTCATGAAGGACCTGCTTGGCCCTCAGGCAAGCCTCTCCGACGCGGCCACCAGTTCCGACGACGAGTATTCCACGGTGGTTATGGTCAAATCCGGCATGGGGTTTGGGCTTGTGGAGCGGGAGTTCGCGGAACAATCACAGAGCCGCGGAGGGGTGCGTATTTTTGATGATCCGGAGATGATCACCAACCTCAATCTGATATGCGGCGTGCGAAACTATGAACGTTCAGAATTGCGGGCACTGTTCGATTTGATCGTCAGTGAATGGAAACCGTAACGGTATTCTCACGCCTTGGTGAATTTGTTAACCGAGCTGATTTGCTCACCGTTCCAGATAAACTCGAAATGCGCCGTCTGGATAACACTGCGGACGTGCCTGGGAGTGAATAATCCCCAGCAGGTATCGCCGGGTTTTCGAACAGAGTGATACCGAAGCCCTTCCGAGCCTGCCCTGTAGAGCCTGCGACCATAACTCCGTGAAGCCGCGTAGCTGTCAGCATCGTAGATGGCGTCCCCAAAGGAGAGGGTCGTGGCGTCGTGCAGGGTCATCGTCCCCACCTTGCACTTTAGCCCCCGGAACACCAGCCGGTCGTAGTCCAAACCGTGAACGCCCTGCCAGTAGCGTGACTGGTGATAGGCCACCTCCGCTATTGCTGTATCGATGCTCTCCCCCATATACAGAACACCGTACTGGCCATCGCTGAAGCGGCTGCCTTCGGGGTTTACATGGGTAAACGGGCCGGTGGCGTAGGAGCAGCCAGGGATTCCGAACGGGATCTCCGCTTTGCGGATCAGGTTGAGATTACCCAACTCGGTCTGAAGACGGGGGTTGGTGAGCGCTTGAAGTTCGTAGAGCGCATCAAACTCATCTTCGTCCGCCACATCATCAAACAGGCTGATGGGCGGAAACCTCGAGTTGATCAGGCGAAACCCGGTAATGCTCTCGGGTGTGATCGTTGGCGGCTGTTCCTGACTCACCAGAGCCCCCCGCGCAATACATCGATACGCCTGAACGTTTCATACAAAGCAGCAAACTGGCCCGTACTGATAATCTCAAGGGGACTTTTGCCGTTGAAGTACGGATTGTCGTTTTTCAGGGCCATAAAGCCGTAAACGTTCTTCGGGTTCTCGAAGATCATCCGCAGGCAGCCATGGATGTTGACCAGATAACTGAGACGTTCAATCTGGTCATGGGTCAGGCTCGCCTGCTCCGGCGCTTTACGATACTTGTAGTACGCCGGGCGGGAAATCTGAAGGATTTTCTGTACCTGCTCGGGAGTACAGCCCCAACGGTCCAGAATATTAAACACGGTTTTAAGGCCAACGCCGGAGACGTTGTTCTTTTGGACGGTTGCAAGTTTCTGCGCGTTACTCATAGCGGACACCACTGTTTTTCAGGCTTTCGCCCACTTAATACTTGGTATCATTGTAGACTTATATATACATTTTGTCTATACGCAGACTTTACAAACAACTCACCCAGCGTGCTCTTCAGCAACATCGGCCAGATTTTTGTACTCGCAGTCCTGCTTCGCGATGAAGGCGTCCGCCGAATCAATCAGGATATTGTCGTCGCGCATGAACCGTCGACCCAACAACGCCGGATAGGAAAACTTCCCACGGTCCGTGAGTGAGAACTCAGTTTTATGACTGGTACCGGCAATGCAGAAGTCCATAACCACCACAAACCGGCGCTGCGAGGGTGCGCCCTTGCGCTTGATCTTAACCGTACGCTCAACAGGCAGGCTGAACTCCAGAATTACCTCTTCCAGATTCTTGCCGTCGGCGTCGTCCTCATCCTGGTGGTCAGCCAGCGGCAACTGGAAACTGACCCATTCTTCATCACCTTTCATGAACGGCTCAACATTGACGGCATGCAGTGAAGAGGTTTTGGCCCCGGTGTCCAGCCGGGCCTTCATGCGTAGGCCCGTGCCCTCGAGCACAAGCCATTCAACAAAGCCAAGTCGCTCGGGCACAGCGTTTTCATTACTGCTGCTCTCAGCCATGGCGATGGAGGGGATCAGGAACGCGAAAAGCGCAGCGACTACGTATCTCTTGGAGTCCGTCAACATTCAAAATCCTTTGTGGCAAAGTGTTTGAGTTCAGGGAAAAAGCTGAGGAACCTGTGTTCGAGTTCCTGGTCGTGGGCTTTGATCTCCTCGATGATTCCGCTGAACGCATTCCTGAACCGTATGCGATTGGCGACCCGGTCCAAAGCATACCCAATGTTGTCAATGTCCTGGTATGAGCGGAACCAGTCGTGGAGAACGATCTGCTGAGTCACCTTTTGCATTTTCTCAGGCATCAACGACGCGTTTTCATCGAGTTCCCGATAGATCTGATCGATAAAGGTATCGGAATTCACATGACTAAAGCGTTGCCAGTTTCTTAACAGGTAGTGATCGTAGAGGATATCCAGCGCCACACCCGAAAAACGTCTGCGCTGAGGGGAGAACAACCGCTTGCTGGCAATGACTTGCGAATGCTGGTCGGTAAACGCATCCACCGCCCTGTGATGCTGCAGCCCCACCCTCACTTCCCGGGGCAGTTCGTCCGGCACTATGCCTCTCGCAAAGTCCCCCAGCAGGCTGCCCACACGAACCTTGGGAGAATCTGGTGCGAGAAAAAGATGGGCAAGGTGATTCAAACTGGCTCCCAATAACGGCGGCGAACAGGCCTCCGCCGCCAAGGTTTCTTTGTGCAGAGCGCTCCGATCAGAAGTTGAAGGTGACGCCCAGGCCCAGACCGTCAACGGTGGAGCCATCCTTGTCATAGTAACGCATGTATTCCACGTTGCCAGACACTTCCGGTGCCAGCTCAACATTCACACCAGCGCCGTAGGAAAAGTCCGACTCATCCTCGGTGGTGGTCCCCAGGAACGACTTCGCTTCCACTTCAACCCGGGTTACACCGAAAATAACGTAAGGCGTTGCGGGTGATTCGTTCGCCAGATTCAGCGTGGCGTAGCCGCCGAAGAAATTGTCCAGCGAATAATCGACGCCGCCAATGCGATCATCGTCCACGCCAAACCCAGCACGGGCTTCGAGCCCAAAGAAAGGCGACACCAGGCCACCCACCTTCGCGGACAGCGTACCAACGTCAACGTCGTCACTGCCGTTTTCGATATTGATAAAGCTGTAGTTCAGGCCCGCATAAAGGCTACCACCACCTGACTTGTAGACATCAGCGAAGGCGCTTTGGGAGACCGCCATCAGCGGCGCTGCAGAAAGACCAAGCATCAATGCAATCGACTTTTTCATTTGAATTCTCCTTCCGGTTTCAAACCGAACTCACAATTCGAAGTTGCATCAGGCTGACGACAAACACCAGCGTTCGGATCCTTATTTACGCGGAATTTACAGTGATTTAATGTACCTGTAAGGCCCTGACGCACTGCGGGTTCCACCTTGCGAAAGCCCCAAGCCGCATGTATTCTGACGCCGTCTCTCTGTTCAGCCGGCTAGAGCGTCCTTTGAGAAACCTGAACCCCGTAATCTTTATCATGAGCGTCATGTTTATACTTCTTAGTATTTTCATGACCTTACCTGTGCTTCTTCTCGTAACTTCTGAATCGCCGAATGCCATGGCGTTTGCGGAGTCTGCGGCTATCTGTTTTGGCACGGGGCTGCTGGGCATTCTCGCGACCTACCGCCAGGCACGAGACCTGAAGCCCCGCTACATGTTCGTGCTGACCGTCTCCAGCTGGTTTATTATCGCCCTGCTCTCCTCGCTCCCGTTCTATCTCAGTGATCTGGGGCTTACCCTCGGCGAGGCCTTTTTCGAAGGCACATCCGGCATCACCACCACCGGAGCCACGGTGCTTACCGGCCTGGACACCATGGATCAGGACCTACTGCTCTGGCGCTCTGTACTGCAATGGATTGGCGGTATCGGGATCATCGGCATGTTCGTTGCCGTATTGCCCTTCCTCCGCGTGGGCGGCATGCGGCTTTTTGCAACGGAATCTTCAGAATGGACTGACAAGGCCCTGCCGCGAATGAAAACCCTCAGTCGTGGCCTGCTGTTGGTTTACGTGGCGTTTTCGGTGCTTGCGGTAACGACCTATTGGTTGTCCGGCATGAGCCTGTTTGACGCATTCAACCATGGCCTGACGAGTATTGCGACCGGCGGCTTCTCCACATCCGACTTGTCCATGGGCAAGTTCGACTCCAACCTGATTCTGTTGGAAGCCACCCTGTTCATGATGATCGGCAGCATGCCGTTCTTTCTTTTTGTCCGGGAAATGCATGGCCAGCACGGCGTACTGTTCAGGGATCAGCAGGTGCGGCTGTTCGTGACCATCCTGCTGGTGGTACCTGCCTTACTGACTCTTTACCGCTGGTACGTCTCACCAGTGGAGTTCGACCTCGTTAACGGCTACGTGTCGACGCTCTTCAATGTCACGTCTGTGGTCACGACAACCGGCTATGCCTCGGAAGATTACTCTGCGTGGGGCCCACTTGCGTTTGTGCTGTTTTTCTTTCTGATGTTTATCGGCGGGTGCTCCGGCTCAACAGCCGGGGGCATGAAAGTGTTCCGCTTCCAGCTCTCATTGATCGTACTGAGGGAGCAGCTGATGCGGCTGCTGCATCCCAGGGCCGTGTTTACCCGCAACTATAATGGCCGCGCGGTCAGCGACGAAATTATCGCTTCGATGATTGCCTACACCTTTATCTTTCTGTTGTGCCTGCTGATCATAACGGTCGCACTGGCAGCTCTGCAGCTGGACTTTATCACCAGCCTGTCCGGAGCACTCACCGTGCTGACCAACGTTGGCCCGGCGCTCGGCGACACAATTGGGCCAGCGGGCACCTTTGCACCGCTCCCGGAGCTTGCCAAATGGATTCTATCGGTGGGTATGCTGATGGGGCGTCTGGAAATACTGAGCGTGGTAATTGTGCTTTCACCAGCGTTCTGGCGAAGCTAAGCGAGGCAACCTGCCCTGCTTAGGCTTCGCCAATCGAACGTCAGGCGAGCTTTACAGTACGTTATCGCGAAGGAACTTGCCGATATCCACGATCTCTTCCATGCACACGCTGTGTTCCATCGGATAGGTCTCATACGTGGGTTCAAACCCCATGTCCTGCAGATTTTCCACGCTTTGCCGGCCCAGGGCCTCCGGTACCATGGGGTCAAAGGTGCCATGATAGATCCGGATCGGGATATCACGATTCGCCTCTGAGCACTTCACAGTCTTCGCAGTGGCAAAGTATGTTGACAGGGCAATAATGCCCGCCAGGCGCTTCGGATAGCTCAACCCAAGCTCGTAGGCCACGGCGCCCCCCTGGGAAAACCCGGCAATCACAATGTTCTCGCTCTTCACGCCACGCTCAATTTCCCGGTCCACCAGTTTTGCAACCGCGTCTGACGAGGCCATCAACTGATCGGTGTCCACCACTCGATCAATATCCATTGCCTTGATGTCGTACCAGGCTGGCATCGTCATTCCACCGTTAATGGTGACCGGCATGTTGGGGGCGTGAGGAAAAATGAACCGAACAGCTGCATTGTCGGGCAACCCCAACTCCGGCACTACCGGCTCGAAATCATGGCCACTGGCTCCAAGGCCATGCAGCCAGATAACGGCGGCAGTAGGATTGGGATTGGTTTCCAATTCGATAGTTTGAAGTTCTTGCACAAAATACCTCGGGTATCAGGGGTGTTCCGTTGGTGTATCCGTCGAGCCGTTGCCATTGTGAGCTTCAAGCGCCGTGACCACCGGGTTGGCGTACATATCCAGCAGGTAGGGCCGAATCGCCGGGTCGCAGGCATCGAGTCGACGCTCCATCTCCGACTCGGCGGCTTCTATTTCCGCCGCTGACCAGGCCTCTGCCGTCACCACCGCATCGCTTACAGAGTCTCTGCTGGCGTGTGAATCAGGATGAATGCCTCTTTGCTGATAGGCCACCAGGTTGGACGTGTGCAAGTGATAATTGGCATGCATCTCCCGATCGATCCGGGCAGCCAGTTCCTTAGGCGTGTTTTCGGCATCCGCGATGGGTGCTCCGAAATGCACGTGCACGTGGCCCTTGAACCCCGTGAGCCCGCGCATTATCTGGTTAGTATCCTCGCCTTCGGCCTTAATGTACTTGCCCGTGCGGGAGCGGGTTTCGAGCTCTCGGGCCTTGTCCATATCGCAGGGATCATACTCGTAGGCAATGGACACCGGCACGATGTTCAGCCGGTTCATGGCTTCGCCGAAATCCAACCCACTTTTCTTCTGGCTCATGTAGAACATTTTAATAATGGCGGGATCGGTGAAATCCAGCCCGTCTTTGGCGCGCCCTTCACGCTGCGCAATCCAGATGCTCTCGTTGTTGTCGATACTGTGATTGATAAACGCCGAAAGCATGATGTAGGCGTCCCGCATTTCACGTGGGCTGGTCATACTGCGACGCACCACAAAGCTCTTGTTCAGCCGCATCATTTCAGCAAATACGCGGTTCGCCAGCAGGTTGTCGCCAATGGCAATACGTGTGGTATTGAAGCCGTTCGCGAACAGCAGGTAATTGACCACCATCGGGTCGAACACGATGTCGCGGTGGTTGGAGATGAACAGGTGAGCGCTCTGCTTGTCCAGATTTTCCAGCCCGCTGTGGGTAACCCGGGTCGTTGTGTGATCAACCAGTTCACCAACGTAGCCAGACAATCGCGCCTGGAGGTCGTCGATACGGGTAAGTCCGCCAAAGTTCCTGGCCAGCCAGCGCTTGACCCATACCCGGAGCATTCCCGGCGCCCATTTGGCCAGTGTGGGCGACTTGAAGCGGCCAATCATATCCAGAAATTCCGGATCCCGTACCAGATTGTTGATGGCGGTTCCGGTTTCCTCGTCCGAGTAAGGTCGGATGGCGTCAAATTCCTGCATGGAGTTCCTGTTTGTTGGGTGCAGAAAAAAGGCGCATTGTAGCGTTTATAAGGTTTGTTTGTCTCCGCCGATTCCGTGACCGCTTTCTGGTATCATGGCCTGCCTGCCAGAACGGCACCCTTTACCCTCAACCAACACCGCTGGCCAAGTCATGGATTTTGCACAACTCAGCACAGAGCGCCCCCGTGTTACCGACCAGGACCCGGAAGAAGTCCTTCATCGTGTTTTCGGTTACGAGACCTTCCGGCCCTTGCAGGGCGACATTATCCGCGAGCTGGTTAACGGTGGCGATGCGTTGGTACTGATGCCCACCGGTGGTGGTAAATCCCTCTGCTATCAGGTGCCAGCCCTGGTTCGCGCCGGAACAGCTGTCGTCATATCACCTCTGATTGCACTGATGCAGGACCAGGTGGCAGCGCTGAAAGAACTGGGTGTCAAGGCCGCGTTCCTGAACTCCACCATGGATTTCGAACAGGCCCGGGACACTGAAAACGCCCTTATGACCGGCGAACTCGACCTGCTTTACTGCGCGCCGGAACGGCTGATCCAGCCTCGCACACTGGACCTGTTACATGATGCTTCTATTTCCCTGTTTGCCATCGACGAAGCCCACTGCGTGTCCCAGTGGGGGCACGATTTCCGCTCCGACTACCTGGAGCTAAGCCGGCTGGCCCATGAATTCCCGGGCGTACCCCGCATAGCCCTCACCGCCACCGCGGACGAGCGCACCCGCAAGGAGATCGCTGAACGGCTGTCCCTGACCGAAGCCCGACACTTTATCAGTGGTTTTGATCGCCCGAATATTCAGTACCGAATTGCTCCGAAAACCAATGCAAACAAACAACTACTGGATTTTATTAAAGCGGAACATGATGGCGACTGCGGCATCGTTTATTGCCTGTCCCGCAACAAAGTCGACAGCACCGCGAAGCTGCTCAGTGACAAAGGCTACACCGCTCTGCCCTACCATGCGGGCCTCAATGCCGGTGATCGCGCGCGGAATCAGGAGCGCTTCCTACGCGAGGACGGCGTCATCATCGTGGCCACCATTGCTTTTGGCATGGGCATCGATAAACCCGATGTTCGATTTGTCGCCCACCTGGACCTTCCAAAAAGCCTGGAAGCCTACTATCAGGAAACCGGACGAGCCGGTCGTGATGGAAAGCCTTCGACCGCCTGGATGGTTTACGGCCTGCAGGACGTGATCAAACTGCGACAGATGCTCGAAGGCTCCATGGGCAATGACCACTTCAAACGGGTTGAGCGCCAGAAACTGGATGCCATGCTAGGCCTGTGCGAAGTGACAAGCTGTCGGCGACAGGTGTTGCTGCGGTATTTCGGCGACACCCTTGAACAGCCCTGCGGGAACTGTGATACCTGCCTGACCCCACCGGAAACCTGGGACGGCAAGGTTGCCGTTCAGAAGGCGCTCTCCTGCGTGTTCAGGACCGGGCAACGTTTCGGGGTCACATATTTAATTGATGTGTTACGCGGCTCTGAGAACGAACGTATCCTGCAGTCCGGCCATCAAACGGTTTCCACCTACGGCATTGGTACCGAGTTATCGGCTAATGACTGGAAGTCCGTGTTCCGTCAACTGGTGGCCAACGGTTACCTCAGGGCTGACCCGGAAGGCTACGGAGCGTTGCAACTCACGGAGCAATGCCGCCCGCTACTTAAGGGCGAGGTAGCTATCCAATTACGCAAGGATCCCGTGGTGAAGGCCTCCAGTGGCCGTGGGTCATCAGGGTCCGGCCGCCGCAGGATTGCAGACCAGATCACTGACAAACCCGGCTGGGAAGCGCTGCGGGCCTGCCGAAAATCGCTGGCGGATGAGAAGGGCGTGCCGCCCTACGTGATTTTCCACGATGCCACGCTGTTTGAAATTCTGGACAAGAAACCGAACAGCCTTGCCGAAATGGCTGAGATAAACGGCGTGGGTGCGGCAAAGCTCGAAAAATACGGGGAAACTTTCCTCGCCGCCCTACGGGAGTTGGACGGCGCTTGAATCAACCTCAGTTCACTGCGCCTGGAAGCCTTTCTTGCGAACACGATAGTGGGCCATCGAAGTGGCCACATGATGGCCGTCACTGTCGTACAGTGTGCCTTCTAACTCAAACGCGGCCCTGCCCGTAGCATCGGCCTCGGCCTTGATGGCTTCAACCGTGGCGGCGTCCAGTGAAAACTCCACAAACACATCGGAATTCGCCGGCTGCAGGAACTGAAGCGTCATTTCCTTGAGAATCGGCGTGTAAGCCGGGCCGAGATCAAACAGCGTCAACACACCACCGGGGATCTCCGCCACCAGGAAATAGGCACCGGCGTAGAGGCTGCCAAAGTGGTTCTTATTGCCTTTCAGGCGTATTCTTGCCTTAACGAACCCTGGGCGAATCTCCTCAACACTGAATCGATTTCGTGGTGCGAACGGGATCGATAGGCCAATAATTCGGTTGACGGCCGCATAACCACTGGTTTTACGGAGCCAGGCCAGCGGTTGCGTGATTCGCGCCCCAGGATTCGATTCAGACACCCAATGGCCGGTTGCACCTATCAGATTGTCGATGAACGCCATGTTTTCTTACCTGTTGGTGATTTAACGCCCATGATTGCAGCCGTTTAAAAGGTATCGCAACTGTTTTCGGGATTTTTTACGGTTATCCCTTTCCGGAAAGAAAAATTCACCTAAACTGCTTGGATATCAAAACGGGCGATAACAAGAAACTCGAATGGACGCGGGAGTAAGTCTTCAATGAAAGTGAGGCGTGCGCGTGGCTGGCTGACGGCCCTGGCATTGTTTCTGGCTTGCCCGGGAACCGGTGTGTCTTCGGAATATCTGTCTGGAGAAACACAGGCAAGGGAATATCGCCTGTGGTACCGCAATTACGACAGCCCACCCATACGTGCCCTGGTTGCCCTCGCCTTCGACAAGACACCGGAATACGGTTCGTATCGAATCACTCGCACCCCGGAGATGGCCCAAGGCCGGGTTGTCCGCGAACTTGAGCGCCAGCAATCAAAATTGGTCGATCTCGCGAATGTCGCGACATCAAAACAGAGGGAAGAAAGCCTGCAGGCCATCCCCATACCTATCGATGGCGGACTTTTGGGGCTTCGGGTGTGCGTGGTGCTTAAAGAATCATTGCCCAGGTTCAAAGGCATCCGAAGCCTTGGCAATCTTGAGGAAGTCGGTATCCGCATCGGCCAGGGCGCACACTGGCCGGATTCGTCGATTCTTCAGGCCAACGGAGTCAGCGTGGTGACTCACTCGCGGTACGAAATTCTTTTCCGCATGCTGGAGAATCATCGTTTTGAATGCTTCGCCCGGGGAGTCAACGAGGTTCTTTTCGATCTGGAGCTTGAAAACAACGAAGATTTCGCCATCGAGCCGGACCTGCTGCTGGCCTATCCGATGCCCTCTTACTTCTTCGTCAACCGGCACGACCACGAAACAGCACATCGGCTTCAATTGGGCATGGAAAGGGCCATTTTCGATGGCAGCTTTGGCGCGTACCTCAACCAATACTACGGCCAGTCCATCGACGAGCTAAACCTGCACAGCCGGAACGTCCTTGTTCTGGAAAATCCCTATCTGACGGACGAGTCCCGGGCCATCGGCACCAGAACCCTCCTCGAACTCCGACGGCGAATCCAGATACTATCCGCGCCCCAGAAAACGTCTTACTCAAACCCTGAATCGTGACACGTTCTTACTAAGCGTGTGGCCGACCGATTCGATCTGACCGCTATAGACGTCGTTCTCGCTGGCAGCCTTGGCGGCCTCCTGGCCCTGGTCGGCAATCCGGGTGATGGAGGAGTTCAACTCTTCCGTCACAGAGGTCTGCTCCTCAGAAGCCGTTGCGATCTGGGAGGTCATCTGGCTGATCGACGTTATGGCATCAGCAATACGGTTAAGGGACTCCATGGCATCCTGGGCTTTCTCCATGCTCACATTCGAGACCGCTGTTGATGCCTTCATGACGTCCACAGCCTGGGTTGCACCGCTTTGCAGGCGCTCAATCATGTTGTTGATCTCTTCCGTGCTGTCCTGGGTGCGGCGGGCCAGATTGCGCACTTCGTCAGCAACAACCGCAAAGCCACGACCCGCGTCCCCTGCCCTTGCGGCCTCGATCGCCGCGTTCAGTGCCAGCAGGTTGGTCTGTTCAGCAATCCCCTGAATTACCTCGAGAACCGAGGTAATGTCGGTAACGTCCTTGCCGAGTTTATCGATGACTTCCGCAGCGGCGTTAATCTCTTTTGACAATTTCTGGACTGCATCCCGGGAAGCGGCAACGGTTTCAAGGGAAGCGCGGCTGTCTGCATCGGCGGTGTTGGACGCATCCGCGGTCTGTTGGGCATTCTGTGCAATTTCCCCGGCAGCGGCAGACATCTCATTGATGGCCGTGGCCACCATATCAATCTCGGCCTGCTGTTTTTCAACGCTGTCTCGGCTGGTGCTGGCAGTATCCCGCAGGGAGGACACGTTTTCGCCAAGCTCGGCGGTGCCTTGCTGGACGTCCCGGACCACATTCTGGATATTCTCAACAAAGCTGTTGAACTCCGCCGCGAGCTTGCCGAACTCGTCGTTGGCGCTATCGTCCAGGCGCTTGGTGAGGTCCGCCTCGCCACTGGCGATTGATGCCATGGCGGCATTAAGCTTGCGAACGGGAGCCATCAGCACGCGGATACCAAAACGCAGGATCACCAGGGACACCAACAAGCCAATTACTGCGATGATCAGCCCGGTTACGCGAGCGGCATGGACCGGCGCATTGATTTTGTCCTCATTGATAAAAGTGCCGAGATACCACTCAACACCACGGGCACCTTTGATGCGATGGAAACCGGCAGTCCAACTGGCATCTCCGGTGTCATATTCGTGAATTTCACCGCTGAGCCGAGGAGATTCTCCCAAAAGACTGCTGATCTTCTTGCCAACCAGTTTCTGGTCCGGGTGAAACAACACGGTGCCGTCGTCACTGATCAGGGCGGCATAGCCGGTGTTGGCCAGCGTAATCGTGGAGAGCGTCTGTTCTATGGTCTTCAGGGCAATATCACCACCGACAACACCCTGGTAAGCCCCACGTTTGACCGGTGCCAGCGTGGAAATGATGGTGCCTCCAGTGCCCGCGTCCACGTAGGGTTCGGTGAACGACGCTGAGCCCTTTTGTTTCGCCTGTTTGAACCAGGGCCGCGTGCGTGGGTCGAAATCCGCAGGCAGCGTGGCTTCTGAGGCATCGTCCTTCATCAGCATATAGCCATCATCACGGCCAACATAGACGTCAATGAACCCGCCACCGGTTGTCGCAGCGGCCAGGATAACCCTCGCCTCGGCATCGGTTTCCACCGACTCCAGTGCTTTTGCCGTTGCTTCGGTCATGGCAAGACGGGTGTTGAGCCAATCCGCAATGCTGGACGTACTCTGAGCCACGGTGTCTTCAATCAGTGCATCAACATAAGTATCCGTAGTCTCCTGTAACCGGAGGTTGCCGCTGAGCGTAAACGCCCCCATAACAAGTAAAAGCAAAATACCAAAGGCGACGAGCAACTTCTGGCCGAAACTCAGGTTCATTTTCCGGGTCCTTTTCGAGACAGTCTATTCGGGGGGTCAGTCAAACAGCCTATCGGCTGTCTTTCATTCATAAACTGGTTTTCGGCGTGTGCTGCAAAGTCTTTAACTTTATGTGATAAGAAGTCTTAAGCTTTAGGTGATAAGAAGTCTTTAGCGCTCTCTGATAAAATACCGAAGCAATCGACAATTCTTGCCGTCATTTCCACACCCAACGGGAGCTGCCGTATATGGCCCACGAAGAACTGCACCTCAACCTTCGTAACCTGACCAGTGATGATTACCCACAGCTCCAGCGACTGATGGACAGGGTCTACGACGATATTGGCGGTGCCTGGCCAGAGGACACGATCGAAGCTCTGGTGCAACAGTTTCCGGATGGTCAGATCTGTATCGAAGAGTCCGGTGACCTGGTGGCCGTAGCCCTCACGGTGTGCGTCAAGTATGAGCGATTCAGCAATCCGCACACCTACGACGACCTGATCCTGCGCAATGAAAAAATCTGGCACAACGCCAAAGGCGACTCGCTTTACGGCCTCGATGTGTTTATCCACCCGGATTATCGCGGCTACCGCCTTGGCCGGCGGCTTTATGAAGCTCGCAAAGAACTCTGCCGATCCATGAACCTGCGCGCCATCCTGGCGGGTGGCCGCATCCCTGGATATCACAAGTATTCAGACCAGCACTCCCCGGAAGAATACATCCAGCGTGTGGATCGCAAGGACATCTACGACCCGATCCTCAGCTTTCAGCTGTCCAACGACTTCCAGGTCACCCGGCTGATGCACAAGTACCTGCCGGAAGACGAGAAATCCCTGGGCTACGCCACTCTGCTGGAATGGCGGAACATCCTCTATACCCCGCCGTCGCCGGTGCTTAACGTCAAGAAGACTCAAGTGCGCCTGGGTGCCGTTCAGTGGCAGATGCGTGAATTTACCTCTGTGGAGGAAGTGCTGGAACAGGTGGAGTACTTCGTGGATGCGCTCTCGGATTACAAGAGCGATTTCGCCCTGTTTCCAGAGTTTTTCAACGCACCGCTGATGGGCCTGACGGACCAAGTGGACCAGACACGGGCCATTCGCTTTCTGGCAGGCTTTACCGAGCAATTCCGCAATCAGATGTCGGAAATGGCGGTCAGTTACAACATCAACATCATTACCGGCTCGATGCCCCTGCTCGAAAATGATCGGGTCTACAACGTGTCCTATTTGTGCCACCGCGACGGCCGCGTCGACGAGCAGCGCAAGATCCATATCACGCCCCACGAACGCCGTGACTGGGTCATCGAAGGCGGTGAGAAGTTCCAGGTGTTCGACACCGACGCCGGCCGCGTGGCCATCATGATCTGTTACGACATCGAGTTCCCGGAACTGGGGCGCCTGGCGGCCATCGAAGAGGTGGATATTATTATGGTGCCCTTCTGGACGGACACCAAGAACGGATACCTTCGGGTGCGGCACTGTGCGCAGGCACGGGCGATTGAAAACGAGTGCTATGTCGTGATCACCGGTAGTGTGGGTAACCTTCCCAAGGTTGAGAACCTGGACGTGCAGTACGCCCAGTCTTCCGTATTCTCACCGTCGGACTTTGCGTTCCCCCACGATGCGGTGATGGCGGAAACCACACCGAATACGGAAATGATCATGTTTTCAGATATGGATCTGGAAAAGCTGAAGCTGGTGCGCAACGAAGGCTCGGTGACGAACCTGAAAGACCGGCGCACGGATATTTACGAGCTCAACACGCTACAAACGGGCCAAAATGATAAAAACAGTTGATGAACCGCCTGAGAGCTCTATCGTATGACACTGAACACGTTGCCAAACCAACAGAGTGTGGCTATTGTTTAACCATATACTTTCAGGAACACGCCCTCGGGGTGTCGTCCGGACCCCCTCGGGGTGCAAAAGAGATCACTTTTAGATGAACGAAGCACTACCGGATCTTGTCGCACATTTTCACATCAAGCGTGGCCTCTTTCGCCGGGAGCGTGTGCAGGCCGCCCTGTTCGAGCTCGATCACTTCGGATGTGTGATGAAGACGGACAAGATATTTAACCCCGGTGATACGGTTATCCTGGATCTCGTGATGGAAATGCCGTTTGACGACATCAGGGCGGATGGAATTACCGGCCTGGTAACGGAACGCAGGAAACACTGTAGCAATTTCTTCTATTCCGTTGATTTCGTAGAACTCAATGACAACTCCTCGTCTGCCCTGAGCGAAAAACTCAAGCGCATTCGTGAGGTGGTGCTCAAGAAGCAGACGCTAAAATCCAGACGTTCCTCAGGGCCCGCCTCCAGCATTCGGCAACTGGCCTGAACTCACCAACGCCCCACATCAACTTGCACTTCAAGGAGAAAGTCCTCATGGCGAAGAAAGCCAACAAGCAAAGCGTTGATAAAGTCGTCAAGAAAGTGAACAAAGAGTTCGATAAAACGTCATCACAGATCGAAAAGCTGATCAACGACGCCCTCAAGCAGTTCGACAGCCTGCAAAACCAGATTCAGGAACCCGTCCGCAAACTGCTGAAGGAAGTGGATGAGCTTCGTGATCGTGAAATGAAACGTTTCAACGAAGAATTTGAACGTCGCTTGGGTGAATTCCACGATTTGCAAAACAATATCCTGGACCGCCTTGGTATTGCCAGCAAGGAAGCCAGCGAAGAGGCGAAGAAGGTCGCAGGCCAGGCCGCCAAGAAGGCCGGCCCTGCTGCCAAAGGCAAGTCAGCTCCGAAAAAATCCACCGCCAGTAAGACAGCGGCCAAAAAACCGACCGCCAAGAAGCCCGCCACACCAAAAGCGGCAACTGCAAAGAAAGCCGCCAAACCCAAGGCGAGCACCGCCGCCAAAAGTCCGGCCGCAGCCACTAAAGCCGCTCCCAAGAAAGCCGCCACGGCCGCGCGGAAGCCAGCGGCAAAGCCGGCTGCAGCAACACGCGCTCCAAAGCCGAAGGACAAGAGCGACCTGACCCAGGTTAAAGGTATTGGGCCGGCCACCGCCCGCAAAATGAAGGAAGCCGGTATCACCTCGGTTGACCAGATCGCCAATCCGTCTGACGCGGACAAAGAAAAGCTTCAGGCATTTTCAAGCGTGAAAGGCTTTAACACCTTCAGCGACGAAGCCAAGAAAGTTATTTAATGCAACAATCCGAACAGCCTGTTTTACGGGACATTGTCCTGATTGGCGGCGGACACAGCCACGTAGGCGTTCTCAAGCGCTTTGCCATGAACCCAGTGCCTGGTGTCCGCCTTACCCTCATCTGCAGGGATACCCATACACCCTACTCCGGAATGCTTCCCGGGTATGTGGCTGGGCATTATTCCTACGACGACGTCCATATAGACCTCAGCAAACTGGCCGAGTTCGCGGGCGCGCGCTTCTACCGCGATGAAGTTGTTGGCATCGACCGCCATCGAAAACGTGTGGTCTGCCGCTCCCGACCGGACGTGCCTTACGACATTCTGTCGGTGAATATCGGGTCCGCTCCCAAGGTCGGTGACGTCAGCGGCGCAACTGAACATGCAGTGCCCGTCAAGCCTATCAACGGATTCAACAATCGCTGGCTGTCATTATTGTCGCGGCTGGAAAACCATGACGGCCCGATGACCGTTGCTGTGGTCGGCGCAGGTGCAGGTGGCGTTGAACTCACACTGGCCATGCAGTTCCGGCTACGAAATGAGCTCGAAAAGCGCGGCCACGACCCGGACCAGTTGCACTTTCATCTGTTTGATGCAGACCAGCAGATCCTGCCTACCCACAACGCCAGGGTGCGTGCGGTATTCGCTGACACACTCGCAAGCCGTGGGGTGAAGGTCCACCTGGGATCCGCAGTCTCAGAGGTCGAGGCCAATCGTTTGACCACGGAGTCCGGCGACACCCTGTCGGTTGACGAAGTGCTCTGGGTCACCCGTGCCGGCGGCCCCGAGTGGCTGCGGGATACCGGCCTGGCCCTGGACGACGGTGGCTTTATCCGGGTGACGGACACCCTGCAGACAGAAACCGACAACGATATCTTCGCGGCGGGTGACATTGCCAACGTTGTAAATCACCCCCGGGAAAAAGCCGGCGTATTTGCCGTTCGTCAGGGCCGGCCACTGGCGGACAACCTCCGCCGCCATGCCCTCGGAAAGCCCGCGAAGCCATTCCGGCCGCAGAAAAAATGGCTGGCGCTGATCAGTACCGGCGACAAATTCGCAGTGGCCTCCAGAGGTGACCTGTCGTTGGCCGGTTCTTGGGTCTGGCGCTGGAAAAACAGCATTGATAGACGCTTCATGGCGAAATTCAATGATCTTCCCGCCATGGAAGAGAACGCCGCCCTGCCCGACACCGGCGCCGCACAAAACCCCGAGGAAGCGTCCCAGGCCATCTCCGCGGTGGCCATGCGTTGCGGTGGCTGCGGTGCCAAGGTGGGCAGTACCGTGCTGTCACGGGCCCTCGGCGAGCTGCGACCAATAGAGCGGGATGACATCCTGATTGGTCTACACGCCCCAGACGACGCCGCCGTACTGACCGTCCCACCCGGAAAGGCGGTGGTTCACACCGTCGATTTCTTTCGCGCCTTTATTGACGACCCCTATGTGTTCGGCCGGGTTGCCGCCAATCACGCCCTGGGCGACGTGTTTGCCATGGGCGCCGAAGCTCAGAGTGCCACCGCCGTAGCGACCGTGCCCTACGGCATAGAGTCCAAGGTGGAAGACGTGGTTTACCAGATGATGTCCGGCGCCGTGGAAGTGCTGAATGAAGCTGGCTGCGCGTTGGTAGGCGGCCATACGGGTGAAGGCCGTGAGCTGGCACTGGGCTTTGCCGTCAACGGGTTGATTGATCCGGATGACGTCATGAGCAAGGGCGGCCTGCGGGCCGGAGACGTTCTGCTGCTGACCAAGCCTATCGGTACCGGGACGCTCTTCGCTGCCCACGCCAAACTTGCCGCGAAAGGCCGCTGGATTGATTCTGCCCTGGCCTCAATGATGCAGTCCAACAAAGACGCGGCCCAGTGCCTGCGCCGATATGGTTCACGAGCCTGCACCGACGTAACGGGTTTTGGTTTGCTTGGCCATCTGGTTGAGATGACGCGCCCCTCTGGCGTTGATGCGGAGCTCGATCTCACGGCAATACCGATTTTGCCTGGCGCTGAGGAAACTGCAGCAGCAGGTATCCTCAGCTCCTTGCAGCCGGCCAACATTCGTCTCCGGCGTGGTATTCGAGACCAGGAAAAGTGGGTCAACCATCCTCGCTACCCATTGATCTTCGACCCGCAGACCGCCGGCGGACTGCTGGCCAGCGTGCCCGCTGACCAGGCGGATGCCTGTATCAGTGAGCTGAAAGCAATGGGCTATCCCCACACTGCCATTATAGGGCGGGTGTTGCTGCAGGATGAGAGCGGCCCCATCGAGCCCATCACACTCAGGGATTGAGACGGTCGCCTTTGGCCCTGGCCTTCTCAATCGCAGTGAGCAGGGCCGCTTGCTCAGCTTCAGGAACAAAGCAAGAGGCGAGTTCGGTGACGCGATCGGTCAGTTCCCCGAGATATTCGGGGGATTGTTCCGCCCACAGTAACACCTTCGCAAGATCAGCCTCGTCGCCTACACGGAAGTACCCCGGGTAATCTTCACCCAGTAGGCCAATATTGCCGGAGATGTCCGACGCGATAACCGGCAGCCCTGCACGACAGGCTTCGGATACGACATTAGCGCCTCCTTCCATCACCGAGCTGATAACCATGGCACGGCAACGGTTCATAAGCTGATGGGTGGACGGTCTGTCAATTTCGCCAAGCCACTGAAAACGCGGATTGGCCTCCTGTTCGGCTATGGCTCGCCGAGCCCAGTCATGGCTGTGAGCCTTGCCTGCATTCAGCACCCGGATGGTCGAACCTGGCGGCAATGTCCTCGCCGCGATTGCGGCCCTCAGAGGGTCCTTCTCCTCGCGCAGGTGTCCGATAACACAGACATCGAAATGCCTGGTATCGACGCCTGCATTACCCCCGGGCCGATCGGCGGACTGCAACACCGTCACCAGCTTTGGCACGAAACGCTCGGGAATATCCCGGCCAACACGATGGTGGAGCCCCACAAGGCAATCCGCGAGGGCCATGGAATGGAGGGTTTGCTCCGGGTAGCGGTACTGGTGGTCGTATATGTCCGTGCCCGTAAGCACAACGATTATCGGCGTTTCCGGGTTACGGTCACGGAAGCGAAGAACGGCCTCATGGCTCCTCCAGGCGTGCAGGGCAATGTACAGGTCGCAGGGCTCGTTGTTGTATTCGGTCACAACGAAAACCCGGTGTCCGGCCTGCTCAAGCAACCGGCACCATCGGTCCGCCGTGGCCCGATTACCAGCCCTGGAGCCCGGTAGCGCCGGGGTATTCAGGATGATTTTCATGAGTGTCGGTTTCCATCAAGATTTTCATTTTTTGCCGGATACCCCTAACCTGATTGGCTCATAGAATCGTATAGCTGTTCAGAGTTGCAGTAAATCACGGTATTCTGGATAGCTTCGGGCTTCCCGTCCGGACATGTGACCCCGCTAAATTCAGCTCCAGACACAAGGAAATTCAAATGGCTTTGAAATTGATACGGAAATTCGCTGTCGCCAGCTTACTGACCTTGCTCTCTTCAGCAACCGTTTCAGCCCAGACACTCGTCTTCACGGCCATTCCCGATGAAGACGAAACCAAACTGGTGGAACGCTTCAGGGGTATCGCCGATTACCTGGCAGGAGAGTTGGACGTAGATGTTCGCTATATCCCTGTCAAATCCTACGCCGCCGCGGTTTCAGCCTTCCGCAACAACCAGGTCCAGCTAGCCTGGTTCGGCGGGCTTTCCGGCGTGCAGGCCCGCGAATTGGTTCCCGGCTCTGAAGCGATTGCCCAGGGCGTGGAAGACAAAGCGTTCTACACTCATTTCATTGCCCACAAAAGTACCGGACTTGACGAGATGGAAACCCTGTCCGACGAACTCCGGGGGAAGACCTTTACCTTCGGTTCCAAGGGGTCAACCTCCGGTCGCCTGATTCCGGAGTACTATATTCGCGAATCCTTTGATGACAGCCCCGACGACGTCTTCAGCCGTGTAGGCTTCAGTGGCAATCACACCCGCACCCTTCGTCTCGTAGAGGCGGGCACCTACGATGTTGGTGCGATCAACTTCTCAGTGTGGGACAAGGAAATGGAAAACGGCAACATTGATACAGACGCGGTGAAGGTCATCTGGACAACGCCGTCGTACCCGAACTATCAGTGGAGTGTTCGCGGCGACGTCAACGAACAGTTCGGTGAAGGTTTCCAGAAACGGCTTCAGGAAGCCCTGCTTGCGATGGACGACCCTGAATTGCTTGAAAGCTTTCCCCGTAGTGGTTTCATCCCAGTCTCCAATGACGCTTACGAGCCGATCCGGGTAGTTGGAAAGCAGATCGGAATCATCGATTAATGTCGGGATTCGATCTATCCGGCCTGACGGCGTCTTTTGGTGGAGAGCGGGTGATTGGCCCGCTCTCCCTCAGTGTCAGGGAAGGAGAGCGCGTTGGCCTGGTGGGCCGCAGCGGCGCCGGAAAATCCACTCTGATCCGTCTTGTCTATGAGCAGGTGGAGCGCCTGGCAGCATTGGTCCCCCAGGACCTGGGACTGGTCAACGCGTTACCGGTATTCCACAACGTGTACATGGGCCGCCTCGATGCCCACGGCAACTGGTACAACATGGTTACCCTGGTTCGGCCATTCACCCGGGACAGCCGTGACGTCAAAAGCCTATTGTCGGAACTGGGGATGACCGAGAAAGCCTGGATGCCCACCGCATCGCTGTCCGGCGGACAGCGCCAGCGCGTGGCCATCGCCCGTGCCCTTTACCGGCAGTCAGGACTTTTGTTGGCGGACGAGCCTGTCTCTGCCCTGGATGGGCCGCTTGCCCACCAGGTTATGACGTTATTGAGAGAGCGCTTCAAGACCAGCGTTATCGCACTCCATGATGTCGAGCTCGCACTGGAATACTGCACCCGTATCGTGGGTATCCAGGACGGGCAGATCGCGCTGGACGAGTCGAGCGAAAAGCTCACACCGGCCGACATTGCGCCACTCTACTGACTCAACCGGCCCAGATTCCACTCCTATGCTGTCTTCGCCAACCGTCAAAACCAGCCTGATCTTTATCGCCATCGCCCTGGTAGGCCTGGTGTTTGCCGATATCGCTATCACGGCAGCCAATCCCTGGAAAGATCTTGGCCGGTTCTTCCTGGGCGTGATAACACCGGATTTTTTCAGTACCGAAGGGCTGGCAACCGCCCTGCTTCGGACGGTTGCCTTTGCCTTCGTTGGCGTCGCTCTCGGCAGTATCAGCGGCTTTCTTCTGGCGCTTGTTTATCGCTGGATGCCGGTTCGGATTCTGTGCGCGTTTGTGCGGGCGATACATGAGCTGTTCTGGGCGCTTATTTTCCTGCAATTTTTCGGCTTCCATCCGCTGACAGGCGTTCTAGCCATCGCTATCCCCTACGCCGGTATCTTCGCCAAGGTCTATTCGGAGATCCTGGAAGAAGCCGACCCGGAACCCGGTCGCCTGTTACCGCCCCGTACGGGCGTTGTTTCGGCCTTCCTGTACACCAAAATACCGGATTGCTGGGTGCAGCTGCGAACCTACACCGCGTACCGGCTGGAATGCGGCTTGCGCTCCAGTGCCATCCTTGGCTTTGTTGGCTTGCCAACCCTCGGCTTCTACCTGGAATCGGCCTTTTCTCAAGGCCACTATTCCGACGCCGGCGCCATGCTGATCCTTTTCTACGTGCTGATAGCCACCATGCCGCTCTGGGTAAAGCCGAAGCTGTTGCCCGTTTATATCGTTGGCGCACCGTTTTTTCTTGGCGAAGGTCTCCCGATTGTCTGGAGTAACGTCGGCCGGTTTTTCACCCAGGACATCGTGCCGTCACCACTGCGCGGAGAAGAAGGCTGGGCCGGCATGGGCGCGTGGCTGGGGGACATGTTTGTCAATCAGGCCATGCCGGGCATCTGGAACACGGTAATCCTCACCCAGGTGGCCCTGGTTGCAACCGGGATCATTGCACTACTGGCCTTCCCGTTGATATCGACTCACTTCGGCGGGCCTGTTCGCCGTACCTCGGGGCATGTCTTCCTGGTGATCATGCGTTCCACGCCGGAGTACATCCTGGCGTATATCCTTTTGCAGCTATGGGGCCCGTCCATGCTGCCCGCCGTTGTTGCGCTGGCATTGCATAACGGGGGCATCATCGGCCATCTGATTGGCCGGCAATCCAGCACCATCCGGTTACGCCCGGATGCGCCGATTGGTCTTAATCGGTATACCTACGAACTGGTGCCCAGGGTCTATCGTTCATTCCTGGCGTTCCTGTTCTACCGCTGGGAAATCATCATGCGGGAGACTGCGATCCTCGGCATACTGGGCATCTACACCCTGGGTTTCTACGTCGACAGCGCCATCCAGAACATCCAGTTTGATCGCGCGATGGTGCTGATCCTGATCACTGCATCCCTGAACATTGGTGTCGATATATTAGGCCGCTTTATCCGCAGGAAACTCGCCCTGCAGACCATGCCTACCTGCTAGCTGCCTACCGCGTCACAGTTCCATGGATTCCTGCCGCTTTTGGCCCGGCTTCCCTTCGTGCTCAGAATACATTTGGTTACACTTCAGATAACGGATGTAACAATCTCCACCAGAACACCGCTCATCCAGGGTTTGAACAGGGTTTGAGCAAGAGGGAACACCTATGATTAGCAGCTTTATTATGCTGTTCGAAGTCGGGCTGATCGCGCTGCTGCTTTTACTGGTCTTTCGCATGCTTACCCTGGCCCGGAACGATCCGTTCGTGCCGGCGTCCGTGGTGACAATGGTGGCTGGACACCAACATTCGGCCCAGCCTCCACTACCAGAGGCTCAACAGAAACGCTCCGTTGCCGCTCCGCAACCAACCCGCTCAGCTCCCTCAGACACCTGTGGATTGATCACCCAGATGCATATCCTGCTGAGTCTTCAGGACCGGGATTGCCGGGAACATGGGCTGGTTCTGGAAACCGCGCCCCATGCGGTTCGGGAATACGCCGTCGTCTGGTTGTATGGCGCTGCCTGCGCCCTGTGTGAAAAACCGCAACGGCATTCAGATGCGCTGCTTGATCTGGTCAGCAAACTGGCCAGCCGAAAAATCGGCATACGGCAACCCGAAGCCGTCCAGGCGCTATCAACGATGACCGGCAGTTCGACCTTGCTGGCCTTTTTCAGAGGTGGTGTAAGCGGTGCAGAGCACTGGAGCGGGCATCGCTATGTTCCGCAGGAACACAGCCTCTACTCAACGGTTACGTCGAACGCCTTTATTTGACGTTTACAGGAGGACCCGCTCAACCGCGGGCTTTGGGGCGGGTAGCAGACTCTTGCAGCGTCCAGTCAACGCCGAGGTTCACGGTGTCTGTGGTATCCGGGTTATCGGCCAGGCTGCCAGCCACCTCTGGCCGGGAAAAGCACCCGTCGTCCAGACGCTCCATCGACTCCACATCCACGGAACGTACTACATAGCTTATGCCATTGCTGATGACCCTGGTGCGATGGCTGAGCCCAAAGATGAAACGGCAATAATCCAGTTTGAGCTGAAGCAGATCCTGTTCCGCTTTCTGGATCTTTCTCAGCAGAACTTTCTGTACGCTATCACCGTAATCCATATACTCTTCCCTGGGCGATGTGTGGTGGTCTGCTGATTTTACACAATCCTGACACACTGTCATCCCATCGTCAGACGCGGCCCTTGGCTACAAACGTCAGTTTTACGGGCATCACGAAGGCGTGATCCATCCCGGCCTGAAGGTCGATCCGCCAGGTCATGCTAGGGTCGGTGGTGCAGAAAGGTGCGGTAAACCGCGCTTCCCAGAGCTGGCCCTCACCATCGGGCGACATCCCCGCCTTGGTCATGGGAACCGGATACTCCCCCAGGTACATGGACTCGCCCCGCAGCACAGCCAGCATCCGGGGCTGATTCCCGTTGGTCTTCACCGTTAAATGGTATTCCGTGCCCTGGGCCTGAACACCGCTTTTTTGCAACCGCGCATGCCAGCTCTTGCCCTTATGTGCCCAGTGGCACGTAGTATTGAGGAGATCGCACTCAACCGCGCCCTGATCGGCCTCGGCGACATCTTCAGACATCAACCAACGCGGGCCAAAAATGCCCAGCGCAACGACGCCAGCAATGGCAAGCACAGCAACAAGCGCTTTCAACACATCCACTCCTCCACGGTTAAGCGGGCATTATGGGGATAATCGCTAACAAGGCAAAGCTTTCTAAATCATCACCGGTCATGAGAAAATACCGCGCTTTGATTCACCACCAACAGGACAAGCCAGTGCAACCGGACATCTCCGTCAAGCACCTCAACAAAGTCTATGCGGATGGTTTCAGGGCCCTCAACGACATCAACCTCGACATCGAACGGGGAGAGATCTTCGCCCTGCTCGGCCCGAACGGCGCCGGCAAGACCACACTGATCAGCATTATCTGTGGCATTGTGAACCTCTCCGATGGCGAAGTGAACGCCGCCGGCTACGACATCGTGAAGGATTATCGCAAAGCCCGGGAGAGCATCGGCCTGGTTCCCCAGGAGCTCAACACCGACGCCTTCGAGACCGTTTGGGACGCTGTCTCCTTCAGCCGGGGCCTGTTCGGCAAGGCGCCTGCACCGGACCATATTGAGAAAGTCCTGAAAGATCTGTCGCTGTGGGACAAACGCAATAATCGCATCATGTCCCTGTCTGGCGGCATGAAGCGTCGCGTGATGATCGCCAAGGCGTTGTCCCACGAACCCCGCATCCTCTTCCTTGATGAGCCCACCGCCGGTGTAGACGTGGAGCTGCGCCGGGACATGTGGGAAATGGTGCGCAAGCTGCGGGAAAATGGCGTCACCATCATCCTCACCACCCACTACATCGAAGAAGCCGAGGAGATGGCCGACCGCATCGGCGTTATCCGCCAAGGAGAGATCATCCTGGTTGAAGACAAGTCCCGGCTGATGAGCAAACTGGGCAAGAAAGAGCTTCGCCTGCACCTGCAGAACCCGCTGGAGAAAATCCCCGGTGAACTCACGCTGGAGCCGGTGCACCTTTCCGATGATGGCTACGAGCTGATCTACACCTTCGACTCACAACAGGAGCAGGCTGGCGTAGCGCGCCTGCTGCGAACCCTGGGCGACCTGGGCATCGAATACCGGGATCTTCAGACCAGGGAAAGCTCCCTGGAAGAGATTTTTGTTGGCCTGGTGCATGAATAAAACCAACCGGTATGCGGGAGTAACGCAATGAACCTTTACGGTGTCCGAGCAATCTACAACTTTGAAATGGCCCGCATGCGCCGCACCCTGATGCAGAGTGTCGCCTCGCCGGTAATCTCCACCTCTCTGTACTTCGTGGTGTTTGGCTCCGCCATTGGCAGCCGCATGGGCGACATCGACAACATCAGCTACGGTGCCTACATCATTCCGGGCCTGGTAATGCTGTCGCTGCTGATGCAAAGCATTTCCAATGCCTCGTTTGGTATCTACATGCCGAAGTTCTCCGGCACGATTTACGAGCTCCTGTCGGCACCGGTCTCCTATCTGGAGGTCGTTCTCGGCTACGTCGGTGCCGCCGCCACCAAGTCGGTCATACTTGGCGTCATCATATTGCTTACCGCCAAACTGTTTGTGGACTACGACGTGCTGCACCCCTTCTGGATGTTCGCCTTCCTGGTGCTTACCTCCATCACCTTCAGCCTGTTCGGTTTCATAATCGGCATCTGGGCGGACGGGTTTGAAAAACTGCAGATTGTTCCGCTGATGATCGTGACACCACTGGTGTTTCTCGGGGGCACGTTCTACTCCATCGAAATGCTGCCGGAGATCTGGCAGACCATCAGCCTCTTCAACCCTGTGGTGTACCTGATCAGCGGCTTCCGCTGGGCGTTCTACGGCGTGTCTGACGTGCATGTGGGCATCAGTGTGGGTATGACACTGCTGTTCCTGACGGCGTGCATGGTCGCGGTGTGGTGGATCTTCAAGACCGGCTACCGGCTGCGTTCGTGAGAGCCCTGCTGGTTTGCCTGGCGCTGCTGTTCTCCGGTTGCCTGGCAGCACTCCCAGACAATGACGACCTGCCGGTGGAGAGGGCATGCCTGATCTCCGCCGGGCAGGCGGTGCCCATTACCGTTGAAGTGGCACGCACGCCGGCCGAACGCAGCCGCGGGCTGATGGACAGGGAGAGACTGGCCCCAAACGCCGGCATGCTGTTCGTCTATAACAACCAGCGCCGTGCCGACCACGGCTTCTGGATGTACCGAACGCTGATTCCACTGGATATTGCCTATCTGGACCGTGACGACACCATCGGTGCCATTCGCCCTATGGTGCCCTGCCCATCGGACCAGGGCCGGGACTGTCCAACCTATGAGGCCGGCGTCCCGTTTTATCGGGCCCTGGAAATGAACCTGGGCTATTTCGAAAGCCAGGGGATTGGCGTGGGAGATCGGCTCTCCCTGAATGCATCAGACTGCCGTTAGCCGCCCTACTCGTCTTTCCATTCCGGTTTGCGCTTGTCCAGAAACGCACAGATGCCTTCGTGGGCATCTGCAGCCTGCAGGTTCTTTGCCATCACTTCCGACGTAAAGTCGTAGGCCTCGGCCAGCCCCATCTCCAGTTGTTGATAGAACGCCTCCTTGCCAATCTTCAGGGTATGGCCGGATTTGCCGGCAATGGTCGCGGCCAGGCGGTAGACGGTTTCGTCAAGAACCTGCTCATCCACCACACGGTTGACCAGCCCAATCTGTTCCGCCTTCAGCGCACCGACCATCTCACCGGTCAACAGCATTTCCATGGCCTGCTTGCGGGATACGTTGCGGGACAACGCCACCATGGGCGTGGAGCAAAACAGGCCAATGTTCACGCCCGGCGTGGCAAAACGCGCGGTATCCGCTGCCACCGCCAGATCGCAACTGGCCACCAGCTGGCAACCGGCAGCGGTCGCCACGCCAGCCACACGGGCAATCACCGGTTTTGGCAGGTTCACAATCTGCTGCATCACCTTGCTGCACTGGTTGAACAGTTTCAGTTGGAACTCATGACTGTCGAGCTGCTCGCGGATCTCCCGCAGGTCATGCCCGGCGCAGAACACCTGCCCTGCAGCCGCGATGACCACCACCCGCGTGTCCACGTCATCCGCAACAGATTCCAGTTCGGCGGAAAGCGCTTCCAGCATGGCCATGGACAGGCTGTTTCGGCTCTCCGGCTGGTTCAGCGTCAGTGTGGTGATTCCGTTTTCGGAGTATTTCTTTACCAACACCTCGGTTTGCTCGATCATCATGCCCCCTACTTCGTTTTCCTGATGTATCCTTTATCCCATGAGAGATACAAAGAAACAACGCCGGGAACTGGAAAAGCAACTCACCGAAGCCTCCTCCTACAAGCACTGGCTCGCCACCGCCACAAACCTGGATGAACTGGAGGGAACACTGGCGTGGCGGGAAGAGGATGGCTGCGAACTGCTCCACGAAGCCCTGATTCGCGACCACATCACGGCCATGAAACGCTGCCGCGACAAAGGCGATACCCGAGCGCTGACGCGGGTACTGCAGGAAAGCCTTTATCGCCACCTGGGTGAGATTGGCAACCCTGACCTCTACGCCATCGCCTGGAGCGGTACCAAAGTTCTGGTCAGTGAGTTCCTTGATGAAGTGGAACGTTCCATGAACTTCCTCTGCGACAACCCCATGCCGGGCGTATCCGACCAGCAAAAGCTGCGCCTGTTCCGGGATGCCGAGCGAGTGTATGGCCGCCCGGCCCTTATGTTGAGTGGTGGCGCCGCCTTCGGGATCTATCATATTGGTGTCACCCGCGCACTTTGGCAGGAAGGCCTGCTTCCCGACGTGATTGCCGGCTCCAGCATGGGGGCGATTGTCGCCGGCGCCATCTGCACCCGCAACAATCGCGAGCTCGAACGCTTTTTCAACGAACCCGGGGAGATCCACCTGGATGCCTTTCGCTGGCTCGAACCCAAACGCATCTGGCGAAAGCGTCATGCCATGGACCAGTTCCAGCTGCTCCACCACATTCGCACCAACATCGGCCGTACCAGCTTTCAGGAAGCGGCTGAACGAAGTGGCCGCACCCTGAATATCTCCGTATCGCCGACCCGCACTCGCCAGAAACCCCGCCTGCTGAACAATCTGGCCTCACCGGAGGTACTGGTGGATTCCGCCATCCTGGCATCCTGTGCCGTGCCTGGCATCTATCCCCCGGTAACACTTCAGGCCAGGGACAAGGACAGGGGGAAAACCGGGGGCAAGCCCTATATGCCCACGGAGCGCTGGATCGACGGCAGCGTTCATGGCGACCTGCCGCTGATGCGCATGGCGCGGCTGCATAACGTTAATCGCACCATTGTCAGCCAGGCGAATCCCCACGTGTTGCCCTTTATCAGCCATCACCACCAGCGCGGCCCGGGCGCCTCTGCCAAACAGGCTGCCGCATCGCTGATGCACGCCCAGGTAGCGACAACGCTTCAGCTCACCCGCAACAGCTGGTCATCAACGGTACTGCGGCCTTTACTGGAGCAGGCCCACGCCATGGCCACGCAGACCTACCTGGGGGACATCAACATACAGTTCCCGTTCAAGCCGCTGCTGTATCGCAAGATATTGTCCAACCCCAACAAGGAAGACCTGGAAATGTTCATCCGGCTTGGAGAACAGGCTACCTGGCCGAGAATGGCCATGATTCGAGATCAGACACGCATCAGCCGCACCTTCAGCGACTGCATCACCCGGCTTGAGAAAGCCTGCGCCGCCAACGACAACGCAGCGGGGTAGCGGCTTGCAGACGACCCGACTCAAAGGCCTGACCATTGCCACACTGGGTGTGCTGTTCATAGTGCCGGACGCCCTTCTGGTGAAAATCACCTCCGTGGAGCCGGTGGTGTTTCTGTTCTGGCGCGGGCTGCTGCTTGCGTTCAGCTTCCTGGTGATCAGTTCGGTACGCTATCGCGCCCGCCTGGGGACGGAGATCCGTCGATGCGGCTGGAAAGGGGTGTTCTGCGCGGTCGCCTTCGGGTTAAGCCAACTGGGTTTTGTGATGGGCATGAAAAACACCGCCGCTGGCAACGTGCTGGTCATCCTCAACACCTCACCGGTCATTGCCGCACTCATCGCCTGGCTGGTCTGGAAAGAAGCCCTGCCGTGGCGAACCTGGGTGGTCATCCTCGTCTGCGTGGCGGGCGCCACCCTGATGGCCCTGGGCGAATGGGGCCGTGGTGACCCGTTAGGGCTGATCATGGCGGGCGTTGCGGCGACCGCTCTGGCGCTGAATCTCAACGTGGCACGCTCAAAGCCGGACAGCGATATGAGCCTTGTACTGATGTTCGGCGCGCTGCTCGTTGCCGGCGCAGCAGCCCTGGCGGGCGGCGCAGTGATGCTCTCACCCAGGGATGCCGTATTCATCGCCCTGCTCTGCCTGTTCTTCCTGCCGGTGGCCTGCGTGCTCATCCAGATTGGCCCACGCTACATACCGGCCGCAGAAGTCAGCCTGATGCTGTTGCTGGAAACCATACTGGGCTCTTTTCTGGTGTGGCTGTTCCTCGGTGAGGTTCCCACCACCCTGAGCCTGATCGGCGGCGCCATTGTCTTCTCCGCACTGATGGTCCATGGCTGGATAGAGGTGAAACGGTATCGGCAAACCCGTTTGGCTTGACACATCCGTTGATGTACGGACATTCCCATCCGATTTGTAAGCCACCCAAGACGCAGGGCGGCAAAAACTGGATAATGGCCCTCCGGCTTTTGAAAGCCCGCTCAATTCTGCAAACCCGGTACGCTGTTCATGGAAATCAAAGTTAATTTTCTCGAAAACCTCAGGCTTGAAGCCAAGTTTGACGATTTCACCGTGGTCACGGACCAGCCCATTCGCTACAAAGGCGACGGCTCGGCCCCCAGCCCGTTCGATTATTTCCTGGCGTCATCGGCGCTCTGTGCGGCGTACTTTGTGCGGGTTTACTGCAAGGCGCGGGACATTCCCACGGAAAACATCCGCCTGTCGCAGAACAACATTGTCGACCCGGAAAACCGCTACAACCAGATTTTCAGAATTGAGGTGGAACTGCCGGAAAACATTTCCGACAAGGACCGCCAGGGCATCCTGCGCTCGATTGACCGCTGCACCGTGAAAAAAGTGGTGCAGACCGGCCCCGAGTTCCAGATTGAAACCGTCGAAAACCTCGACGAAGACGCCCAGGCCCTGCTGATGGCCCCGGATGGCGACACCAGCACCTACATCGAGGGCAAGGACCTCCCGCTGGAACAGACCATCGCCAACATGAGCGGCATACTGGCCGACTTGGGCATGAAGATCGAAATCGCCTCCTGGCGCAACATCGTGCCCCACGTGTGGTCGCTGCACATTCGCGATGCCGCCTCCCCGATGTGCTTCACCAACGGCAAGGGTGCTACCAAGGAAAGCGCGCTATGCTCGGCATTGGGTGAGTTCATCGAGCGCCTGAGCTGCAACTTCTTCTACAACGACCAGTTCTTCGGCGAAGACATCGCCAACAGCGATTTCGTCCACTACCCCAACGAAAAATGGTTCAAGCCGGGACCGGACGACGAGCTGCCCGACGGCATCCTCGACGACCACTGTCTGGCCATCTACAACCCGGAAGGCGAGCTCTGCGGGTCTAACCTGGTCGACACCAATTCCGGCAAGACCGACCGGGGTATCGTGTCGTTACCGTTCGTACGCCAGTCCGACGGCGAAACGGTGTATTTCCCCTCCAACCTGATCGAGAACCTGTTCCTCAGCAACGGCATGAGCGCGGGCAACACCCTGCCAGAAGCCCAGGTACAGTGCCTGTCTGAAATCTTCGAGCGCGCCGTCAAGAAGCAGATCATTGAAGAGGAAATGGCGCTGCCGGACGTGCCGCAAAGTGTGCTGGATAAATACCCGCACATTGTTGAGGGCATCAATGCTCTGGAAGCACAGGGCTTCCCGATCCTGGTGAAAGACGCCTCCCTGGGCGGCCAATTCCCGGTTATGTGCGTGACACTGATGAACCCGCGAAACGGCGGCGTGTTCGCCTCTTTCGGCGCGCATCCGAGTTTCGAGGTGGCGCTGGAACGCAGCCTGACCGAACTGCTGCAGGGCCGCAGCTTTGAAAACCTCAACGACGTACCGGCGCCCACCTTTAGCACCCAGGCAGTGACGGAGCCCAACAACTTTGTCGAGCACTTTATCGATTCCACGGGCGTGGTGTCCTGGCGGTTCTTCAGCGCCAAATCCGACCTGGAGTTCTGCGAATGGAACTTCTCCGGCACCAACGAAGAAGAAGCCAGCACCCTGTTCGGCATTCTGGAAGACCTTGGTAAAGAAGTGTACGTGGCGACCCATGAAGACCTGGGCGCGCCGGTATGCCGCATCCTGGTACCCGGCTATTCCGAGGTCTACCCGGTAGAGGATCTGGTGTGGGACAACACCAACATGGCCCTGGACTACCGCGAAGATATCCTCAACCTCCACGCCCTCAGCGATGATCAGCTGGCCGACCTGGCCGAGCGCCTGGAAGCCAGCCAGCTCGACAACTACATGACCATCATCAGCCTGATTGGCATCGAGTTCGACGAGAACACAATTTGGGGCCAACTCACCATTCTGGAACTGAAACTGCTGATCTGCCTGGCCCTGCAATGGCACGAAGAAGCCCAGGAATTTGTCGACATGTTCCTGCAGTTCAACGACAACACCGTGGAGCGCAACCTGTTCTACCGTGCCGTTAACACCGTTCTGGAAATCACCCTGAGTGACGAACTGGAACTGCCCGACTACCTGCCCAATCTGCAGCGCATGTTCGGCGAAGACACCATGGCCGCCGTGGTTGGCTCAGTCAGCGGCGAAGTACGCTTCCATGGCCTGACACCCACAAGCATGAAGCTGGAAGGTCTGGAGAAGCATCAGCGGTTGGTTGATAGTTATAAGAAGTTGCATGCGGCGCGGGCGGCTAAAGCGGGCTTGTAACAGGTGTCGATGTATGGTGCTCCGGGCCGGAATCGAATCGGCACGACCGTGAGGTCGAGAGATTTTAAGTTATTAGAGTTTTTCTTTGAAGAACTTAGATTAGGTTTGAATAAGCACTATAAAACAGTGCCTTGGGAAGCATTTCTAAAAATCGTTGTTTGCGGTTGTTTGAAGAAATCCACTAGAATTTGACCGATTTTGTCTACATAGTGTCGACATGAAGACACAAGGGACTTTCTGACGAATTCGAGTGGGGCCCCGACCTGTGCGAATAACCAAGAGCTTTGTCGATAAAGTGCCCCTCCCTGACATCGGCCAGGACGGCAAATCCACCCAAGCCTTTTACAGGGATTCGGTCTGCGAGTGACCAACGGCGGTGCAAAATCCTTCATCGTGGAAAAGCAAGTCGATGGCCGGGTGAAGCGAAAGACCCTGGGCCGGCATGGCAATCTGACCGTCGAGCAGGCCCGGAAGGAAGCCCAAAAGTTCCTTGGAGTTCTGTCAATAACTGTACGACTTAGACATCACACCGCAACCATCTTATGTTCTTTTTTCTGATGAGCATCCATGAAGTGGCCGATAATCTTTTTGTAACACGTGAGGAAGGGATCGCCAACTGGTTCCTCGGTTACTGGTTTCTCATTGTAAACGTTACCAGGCTCAGCTTGGCTTGCTACAACCAGTATTAGCCCGTCAATGGCTAAATCAATTGAATCCAAAAGATCGGGCGAGAGGAGAGATACCAAACCTACCTGATCTCTCAAGTTTTCAAAACCATCGATAAATTCTTCTAATTCTTTTTGAGAAAGTTTGGAAAAATCTTTGAACCTAAGTTCATTTTCCAATATCGCTTTATCCAACGGCCCAATTGTTCTTGGGAAAATAATCTCTCGAAGCCAAAAATTATCCCGTTTCGAGCTCCTTTTTTCACTTTTCTTAGCCAAAATATCGTAAAAAATTTTGCAAATAGATAGGACGAATCCCATTAGCCCCAGAAAGCTCGTTAACGAAATCCCTTCTTCCTTCTGTTTAGATTTTCCAGAAACTGCTTTTTCAAGACTAGCGAGAACCTTATTGTTCTGCTGAATGACGGATACCAAAGATTTTGATTCTATAGCCTCTCGCTTAAAAATCCCACCGCTCGGCATATCATTTAAATCACTAATCATGCTAGAAAGAGAAGGAACTCCCTTCAACTTCTCGGCGCTATCGATTTCAATATCTACAGGACCAGCAACTACGTGCGTTTGAAAAAAAACCAAAAAACATGCAAACCAAATTACTGCGAGCTGCTTATCGACTGAGTCCGTAATCATTTTGACTTAAAGTCCTTTTCACTGCGCTTTTTAATTGGTTTTGAAATCTCGGAGGTAAATTTGAGATATCGACATATTCGAAAAACTTATCATAATCTCTGATCTTCAAAATATCTTGCGCGAACAGCCCTAAGAAAAACGAGCTATTCACTGAAATCGTATTTTCAGGGACCTTAAAGATAATCCTAGCAGTTTCGGGATCTAACCTGTCTATCTTAAAATATTCCCGCGCTGCTCGACCGTTAGGCCTACCTATAAAAACTTTGCCGCTAAGTTTCGTCAAATCAACAGGAACCGACTTAGTCATTTTCGAGTTCTTCCGTAGCTGTATCTGGTAATATAAATTGAATCGCTATCAACGTGCCGGGAAAATAAGCTTTTTTTAGCTTTTTTACATAATTCGGATCTGGGGGCAGTGAAAGATTATTTTCTCTATTGAAAGCGATTATCGGTTGACCTCGACTTTCCACCAGACGATATTTACCGTCAAACCTTATATGATTGTGTCCGGATAGAATGCACATTTTTGCATGCTCACCACCTCTCTTATTACCTTCTTCTGATATCATTTGGAAAAATTCAATTAGATCGACAGTTCCCTGACCACGAGTACTATCATCTTCGCTATTTTTACTACTAACCCTGCCCTGCAATGCAAATAGCGTTGTTAGACTATCCTTATCCCAATTTTTTCCGAATAGGGCTTTATTCTCATGTTGCGCAATATATTTGTTCAGACTTCCACGTGCGTAATCGTCTTCGGGTAACTGATCAAAAGTGTCTGAAATAGTATTTCCAAAATTGTATATTACGGCCTCGCACATTCGTTCTTCGTTCTGCTTATCCAAGTAACCGTAGATCTCCCATTCTCCGGTTCCTGAGTGCTCTTGAGCATTGGCTAAGATTTCACCAACATACTCAACGAGCTCCTGCGAGGCATCTTCGGTAAGTTGATAATCCGCCTCCATCAAGCAGTCGTTGATGTGGTCAACAAACCCTTGAGTCGCTCTCGTTTTACTGTCTAGTGAGCCAATTCGTATTGAGTCTTCTTTTGCTCCTCGTTTGTGAAACAGTACAATTTTCTCCGCTTCAGCTGCATCGTCATCAATTTTCTCCCCGTCAACCTCCAGCGCTTTAACAAGACCAATAGTTTTCACCTTCCGCGCCAAACAATCTTGACTGGGGTAGTTGCCTTTGATTTCAAAACTTTTCCCGTGGGCGCTATGGAGATCCATGCAATATTTTCCAATTCTCCCCAGCAAAATCTCTGCTGCTAGGTCATGCTCACAGATATCCGAGTGCCGTACTCCTGCCCATTCAACATCGGTATCATACAAGGCAGGTTCCAAGCCTTTAAAAACCTGAATGCTTTCCTCTGGATTATCAATGATGGAAAACACTTGGGGTAATCTTATCTCTGTAGAAAGCATGCCCGACGATTTATCCAGATGTCCCCTGCTTGGCGCATCAGAGCCAGTTACTAATTGAGAAATGTAGTGGCCTTCTTTTCTCAGCTGTGTAGTCATTTCATCCCTGGTCTCGAAAAACTTCGCCCGTTTTTTTCTTGATTTATCCTTACGGTATCGGGACAAGCGTCGCAGATGCTTTTCCGAGCGTTTCTCGTGATAGAACCGATCAAGGTCTTTCCTTTTTTTCATTCATGCTTCCAGGCTGTGAGTTTCAGGACCGCCGCCACCCATTCGATGATGATCGTTAAGTCTAAGGTCTTTGTCTAGGAGCAACTAGAGGGATTTGTCTACATAGCGTCTACATAAACCATCGGAGAAGTTAGCAGGCGACTCCTAACTTGGCATAAGGCATTGAATTAGCTGGTGCTCCGGGCCGGAATCGAACCGGCACGACCGTGAGGTCGAGAGATTTTAAGTCTCTTGTGTCTACCAATTTCACCACCGGAGCATTCGGAGGGAGATTTTAGGGGCAGGATTGTATAAGGCCGCGCCCGGTAACGCAATTGGGATTGCGGTGGAGGTGTTTTTAGCTAGGTTGCTGAGGCTTCCGCGCCCTGCCCTTGTAGATATAACCAGCGAATTTCGGGGCCTTAGGCACGTATAGGTTTTCCAGTTCGGTGATCTCAAACCCCGCTTCCCGGATCAGTTCCGCAATCGGTCGGTTAAGGTGGCAGCCGCCGGCGATTTTCTTCCAGCCTGGGGTGATGCGGTGTTGCCATTTGCACACGCCCTCGTCCGGCGATTCTCCGTGTTCCAGGAATAGCAATTCGCCGTCGGGCTTGAGTACCCGCTTCATTTGATCCAGCGCGGCTCGCCAATCGGGGATGGTGCATAGGGTGAACGTAAGCAGTACCGTGTCGACGCTGTTGTCTGGTAGCGGAATTTGCTCGCCCGGTAAGTCCAGCCATTCCACGGCCACCCTGGATTTGGCCAGGTTGGCCTGTGCCTTTCGCCGCATGCCTTCGGACGGCTCCAGGCCGTAGACGAGGCTAACGGTATCCGGGTTGTAGAACTCCAGATTAATGCCCGAGCCCATACCCACTTCCAGCACAGTGCCGTTTGCCTTCGGCACCACTTGGCTGCGCAGCTTCATTACCTGCCCTACTGAGCAGGAGTAATCGATCAGGTGTGGCAGTATTCGCTCGTCGTAGAAACCCATGGAGCCTTCCTATACTTGTTTTAAATCAAGGGGTGCGACATTCTGTCCCTTGGTTTTCCCTGTGCTACGGGTAGCATGGCTACTATCTGCCGGTAAAACAACACTACAACCCAGCCAAGGCAGCGGCCAAGCGGGCGCCAAGCTCGTTTATTCTGTTCACTGTAGTGTCCGGAGGTTCCGCATGGAACTTGATCCCGTCCTTCTGTCGCGAATCCAGTTTGCGTTCGTGGTGTCCTTCCACGCTATCTTTCCGGTGTTTACCATCGGGCTTGCGTCCTACATTGCAGTGCTCGAGGGCCTGGCGTTTAAAACCAACAACCCTTCCTGGGTAAAACTCTCTGCCTTTTGGACCAAGGTGTTCGCGGTGGTGTTTGGCATGGGCGTGGTATCGGGCATTGTGATGTCCTTCCAGTTCGGCACCAACTGGAGCAACTTTGCCCAGGCGTCCGCCAACTTCCTGGGGCCGATGCTGAGTTATGAAGTGGTTACCGCCTTTTTCCTCGAAGCGGCGTTCCTGGGTGTGCTGCTGTTCGGGCGCGACAAGGTACCTGCCGGGGTTCATCTTTTTGCGGCTGTGATGGTGGCCACGGGCACCTTTATATCATCGTTCTGGATCCTGTCAGCCAATAGCTGGATGCATACCCCCGCCGGTACGGAATTCAGGGATGGGGTGTTCTTTGTCACCTCCTGGAGCGAGGCGATATTCAATCCGTCCTTTCCTTATCGCTTTTCCCACATGGTGGTGGCCTCGTTCCTGACTGGCTCGTTCGTGGTGGCGGGTGTCAGTGCCTGGTATCTGCTTCGCAAACGTGAGGTTGAGGCGAACCGCCGCGCGTTGTCCATGAGCCTGTGGCTGATTCTGGTTCTTGCCCCCACCCAGGCGGTTATCGGGGATTTCCATGGCCTGAACACGCTGGAACACCAGCCCATGAAGGTCGCCGCCATGGAAGGCAACTGGGAAACCTCGCGTAATGTGCCGCTGCTGTTGTTCGCGATTCCCGACCAGGAAAACCAGACCAACCGGTACGAGGTAGCCATTCCCAGCCTGGCCAGCCTGATCCTCACCCATGAGTGGGACGGCGAAGTGCCCGGGCTGAACGAAGTCACGGTGGACGAGCAGCCGCCGGTCGCAATCGTGTTCTGGTCATTCCGGGTGATGGTTGGCCTGGGCATGCTGATGATCCTCTTTGGCCTGGCCGGCCTGGTATTGCGGGCCGGTGGCCGATACTGGCAAACCCCCTGGTTCCTGCAAGGGTTGCGCTTTATGAGCCTGACACCCTTTGTGGCGGTACTGGCCGGCTGGTTTGTCACGGAAATTGGCCGCGCGCCCTGGCTGGTGTATGGGCTGATGAACCAGAGCGAGTCGGTTACGCCGTCATTAACCGGCGGTATGGCGCTGTTCTCACTGATTGGCTACATCGTGGTCTATGCTTTGGTGTTCAGTTCCGGTGTCTATTACCTGATGCGGGTGCTGTACGTGGGCATGGAAGACGAAGACGCAGAGGAAGGCCATGAAGCCGAACGGCCGAAACGTCCCTTCTCGGCCACCCATGTGCCGTTTGAGATTGATGATAACGGTCGTCAAAAGCCACTGAACCAGGGAGGCCACTGATTATGGAACTGTTCGATCTGGCCCTGATCTGGGCGTTTATTATCGGTTTCGGCATTATTATGTATGTGCTGATGGACGGGTTTGACCTGGGCATTGGCATTCTCTTTCCCTTCGCGCCGAAAGAAGAAGACCGGGACACCATGATGAACACGGTGGCACCGGTCTGGGATGGCAACGAAACCTGGCTGGTGCTTGGCGGGGCGGGCCTGTTGGCGGCGTTTCCACTGGTTTACTCCACCATTCTGCCGGCGCTGTACATTGGTGTATTCCTGCTGCTGGCCGGTCTGATCTTTCGCGGGGTGGCGTTTGAGTTCCGCTTCAAGGCCAGAACCTCGCGCTATCTCTGGAACTGGGCCTTCGCCGGTGGCTCCACGGTGGCTTCGTTTGCCCAGGGCGCCGTGGTGGGTGCCTATATCCAGGGCTTTGAGATTACCAACCGGGTCTATACCGGCGGTGCGCTGGATTGGCTGACCCCTTTCACGGTGCTGACCGGTTTCGGTCTGATGGCCGGCTATGCGTTGCTGGGCTCCACCTGGCTGATCATGAAAACCGAGGGCCGCCTGCAGGACTGGGCGTATCGGATCACCATTCCGCTGCTGCTGGGTGTGTTGGTCGTGTTCGCGATGATCAGCGTCTGGACGCCGTTTGTGGATGAAGCGGTGAAAAACCGCTGGTTCTCCAATCTGAGCATTATCTGGATATTGCCCGTGCTCGCCCTGCTCTGTGCCTTTCAGATCTTCCGGTCAGTTCGGAACCGGTTTGAAGGCATGCCGTTTGTCGCCACGGTGGGGCTGTTCATCTTTACCTACCTGGGCTTGATCGTCAGCCGCTGGCCCTATGTGGTGCCGCCGGAATACACGCTCTGGGATGCCTCCTCCGCGTACGGCTCACAGTTGTTCCTGCTGCTGGGGCTGCTGTTCGTGATTCCCATTGTGCTGGTCTACACCGCCTGGACCTATTGGGTGTTCCGGGGCAAGGTACGGGCTGGCGAGGGATACCACTAGGTGGCTGAACAAGCCGAGTCAAAACGTTGGCTGGGGGCACTTGCCGCCCACAGCCGGCGGCTGATCCTGGCCACGGTTTCGGCTGGCGTTGTGGTGGCCCTTGCCACCATCGCGCAAATGGCGTTCCTGGCGGGCATTGTTCACCAGGGTATTGTCGATGAGATACCGGTGGCCGAGCTGTCGCTGCTGTTCACCGGTGCCATCGTCGCCATATTGGTCCGCGGTGTGGCTCAGGGGCTACAGGCCCGATACGCAGCCCGCTGCAGCCGCGAGGTGCGTAGCGAGGTTCGCCATAGTATCAACCGGTGCTGGCAGGCCAGCGGGCCGGTTTCGATGAGCCAGACCTCCGCCGGCACCCTGGCGCGGGAATGGCTTGACCACACCGACGCCCTGCATGGGTATTTCGCCCGTTTCCTGCCCCAGATGATGCTCGCGGTGGTGGTGCCGCTGATGATCCTGGTGGTGGTGTTTTCACTGGACTGGCTCGCGGGGATCTTCCTCCTGCTCTCCGCCCCATTGATACCACTGTTCATGGCACTGGTCGGGATGGGCGCCGAAAAGCTCAACCAGCAGCATTTCCAGACCATCGGCCGTTTGTCCGGCCAGTTTCTGGATAAAGTTCGGGGGCTGACCACTTTGCAGTTGTTTGGCCAAACCGCTCCCGCTGCGGAAACCCTGCGCAAGCGCTCGGATGAATACCGCCGCATCACCATGAAAACCCTCAAGATCGCGTTCCTGTCTTCGGCGGTACTGGAGTTCTTTTCCTCCGTAGCCATTGCCGTCGTGGCCATTTACATCGGCTTCGGGTTGCTGGGGTACATCACCTTTGGGCCGTCCAGCGACCTGACACTGTTTTCCGGGCTGTTGATCCTGCTGCTCGCCCCGGAGTTCTTCCAGCCATTGCGATTATTGTCCCAGCATTATCATGATCGCGCTGCGGCGATGGGTGCCAGTTCTGAAATCGTCGATCGGTTGCAGGGTGTTGATAAACCACAACCGCAAGCAGAGCCCCGTCACCAGCCGGAATCTCCCGATATTGTGGCCATTCGTGATGTTGCTCTTGCCTACGATGCCGCCAGGCCGGTTCTGGACGGCGTGTCTCTGGTGATCAACAAAGGCGATGTTATCGCCCTCACCGGGCCTTCTGGTGGCGGTAAAACCTCGCTCTTGCATCTGCTGGCCGGTTTTATGCGACCAGACCGGGGGCGTATTTCAGTGTTTGGAGACCGTGCCGGCGATGAGGCGTTTGGCTGGCTGGGGCAGTCCCCCTTCCTGGTGCATGGTACCTGGGCCGACAACCTGCGCCTGACCACACCGGACGCGACTGACATTGCCATAGAAACGGCCTTGCATCATGTTGGCCTGGAAAGCCTGATAAAAGGCCGGGAACGCGGAATCTACAGTGCTATCACCGAAGAGGGCCAGGGGCTCTCTGGCGGGCAGGCACGCCGCTTGAGCCTGGCACGGGTGTTTGTGGCCAGTTACGACCTGATACTGCTGGATGAGCCCACGGCGGGGCTGGACAGTGACAGCGAAATATACGTGCTGGAAGCGCTGCACAAGCTGGCGCTGGCCGGTAAGACTCTGGTTTTCGCCACTCACCACCAGGCACTGCTGACACTGGCCAACCGTACTTTGCTGGTGACGGAAGGAGGCGTTGCAGATGCGTGAGCTTGGCCCCTGGTTCGCATTGATTTTCCGTCGCCCCGGTCGCCTGGTGACCGGCGGCTTACTCATACTGGCCACCCTGCTTGCGGGTATGGGGCTGCTGGCATTGTCGGGCTGGTTTATTACCGCCACGGCGCTCTCCGGCATCCTGTTGGCAGCCGGTGTGCAGGCGTCCATCAATCTGTATGTCCCTGGTGGTGGCATTCGCTTCTTTGCCGTGGCGCGAACGGTCGCGCGGTATGCCGAGCGGGTGTACAACCACGATACCGTGCTGCGCCTGCTGACGGATATCCGAGTGGCCCTGTTCGAGCGTTTATCCACCGCCGGCCGGGACCGGAGAACCCGTTTACGCGGCCCGCAATGGCTATCCCGCCTGACCAATGACGTGGATGCCCTGGACACGCTGTATCTGCGCCTGATCGCACCTACGGCCCTTGCTGCTTTGGTAACGGCGATACTGCTGATCGCCGCGTGGTTGATGTATCGCGGGGAACTGGCCGTCGGCCTTGCTCTGGTGCTGGTACCGGCATTTTTGGTAGCAACGCTGCTGGTTTACCTGCGAACCCGGCATCTGGTCTACCAGCAGACGGCGGCCCGCGAACGGGTAAGAACAGACGTCATCGAGCACATCGAGGGCTTCGGGGAACTCACCGCCGCAGGACGCATTGGCAAACATGCCGCCCTGTGCCTGCGCCAGGCGGGACAGATCACCCGCAACGAAGCCCGCACTGACACGCGCACCGGCTGGAACCTCGGGCTATCCCAGGTCATGGTGAACCTGTCGGTGGTGCTCGCGCTGTGGATGGGGCTAGAGTTGTTCCAGGCAGGGGCGGTGACAGGCCCGATGGTTGTGCTGCTGCCAATCGCCCTCCTCGGTTTACAGGAAATCTATTCGATGCTTCCGGATGCATTCGCGCGCCTGGGGGGCACGCTCGCATCTGCTGCGGCGCTCAACCGGGACTGCGCTCCAGAACCCTCCCAGGGTGCGCACGAACAACAGCCACATCGCAGTGACTGTGCCCTGGAACTCGAGCGTGTGACGATCCGTTTCAGCGACCATGCGCCGGTGCTCAGTCATTTCGATATGGCGGTCGCTAAGGGCGAATGGGTGGGAATCATTGGCCACTCCGGCGCGGGAAAATCCTCACTGGCGGATATCATCGCAGGCCTTGAGACGCCGGCAGTCGGGCGTGTTCACGCGTTACCGCTGGCCTATCTGACACAGAAAACCGTACTGTTCGATGACACCCTGAAAGCCAATCTGCTGATCGGCCGCCCAGACGCCACGGATGCGGACCTCTGGCGGGTTTTGGAGCTGGTGGCGATGGCAGACCGGTTTGTCCACGAACCGGCACAGCTGAACTCCTGGCTGGGCTCCATGGGTAGCCAGTTATCTGGCGGTGAAGCCCGGCGTATTGCACTGGCACGGGTGCTATTGAACAAAGCGCCGTTATTGATTCTGGACGAACCGTTCACCGGAGTGGACGCCGAAACCCGGAACAACATTGCGACGGGTATGAGGCAGTGGTTGGCAGGAAAAACGGTGGTGTCACTGGGGCACGCGCCGGAGGCCTTACTCGCCTCCGACCGTACCATCCGGCTGGCCTAGCGGCCTCAGCTGGTTTCCAGTACTTCGAAGGTCAGGCCAGCCTTGCTGGTCAGGCGCTCATAGAGCTTGCCATCAAGAAGCGACGATGGTGTCCAGAAACCGCCCTGTTTTTCGGCCGGTACATCAAACGCCAGGCTCATACCTGCCTCGCCCAGCATCTTGCCGGTTGAACCGTAACCGGGGTCGCGGTCACCCGTGACTTTGGTCTTGATGATCTTGCCGTCGGTCGTCTTGCCCACAAAGCGCAGATCGTAAAAGCCATTTTTCTGGGCTTCCGGGCTTGGGCCCTCGCCCGGCTTGGGCACGAACTTTTCCACCACCCAACGAGTTGGCTTGAACGCAGACGCGGTGAAGAAACCTCCAAGCGCGCCGGTAATTCCGTAAGCCGCGAGACGACCTTTCACACCACGACCAGTCATCATGGCCTCATCGTAGGTGAACTCCTTGCCATAACGAGCGTTCTGCAAAGCGTTGGAGCGATGGACGATCCGGGTGTTGATGGCCCCCATGACGAACGGCGCCAGCCAGACACCGAAGTCGTTATCGAACTCTGCGCCTTTCAGGCTCGGTTGACGGGTTTTGGAGCGGTGCTCCGGCGGGCAGATCGAAAACGGGTTGGCCAGCTCCTTACGCAGTTTCGGGTCGGCGGCCGCTTCCTTGGCGATGTTCATCATGCTGGCCACGGTGCCGCCGGAGAACTCGCCCTTGGCAATTTTGACCCGCATCCGCACGTCCTGGCACGGAGCGCCGAGGGTTTCCGCAGCTTTTTCCTGCAGGAACCATACCCCCATGTCTGATGGGATGGAATCAAAGCCACAACAGTGGACGATGCGGGCCCCGGAGGCCTTGGCTTTATCCTCGTAGGTGTCCACCATCTTGCGGATCCATTGCACTTCGCCGGTAAGGTCGCAATAGTCCGTACCGGTTTCAGCGCAGATTTTGACCAGCGGTTCGCCATATAGAGCATAGGGACCAACGGTTGAGATCACCACGCGTGTCTGGTCACACATGGCTTTCAGGGCGCTTTCATCGGCGGCGTCTGCCACAATGACGGGCAGCTCAGACGCCGACGGGCCCAGGCCCTGTTTGAGGGTGGCCAGCTTGCTTTCTGAGCGTCCGGCGATGGCCCAGCGAACGTCTTTGCCGATACCATAGGATTCCAACAGGTAACCGGTAAGGATCTGCCCCACGAAGCTGGTGGCACCGAATACCACGATGTCGTAGGTGGTGTCAGTCTTTGTGCTCATTCGTTGTCCTTAATCCATTTGGATCAATTATGAATTGGTGGCGGTCGACCGCGACGCTTTTGCACCCATCAATACCAGGAACAGCGCTACACCCAGGCCCCAGAAGCCGTTCAGTATCAGCCCGCCAACCCAGGTCTGGGCGGTGACAGCGATGCCCTTCAGCGGGAAGACCACCAGCATGGCGACGGCTGTCGGCCCGATGGCGCCTACTATTACATTACCCAACCAGAACTTAAAGCCGCCAAAGCGGCCAAGGATCGCCCAGAGCACGACTCCCCAAAGCCCGCCAAAGAAAGCCAGCGAGAAAACAGCGGGAATACCCAGCGGCGGAACCGCAGCCATGTTAAAGGGTGCGGATGGCACCATTCCCACGAAATAAAACACGGCAAACAGCCCCTGATGAAAGATCAGGGTGGCAAGAAGGCCACTGACAAATGCTTTTAACCAGATCATGTCACTATCCTTTCGTTTATTTCCCTGGAGGTTGCAACAAAACGTCGCATCGGCCAATCGAATCATCGTACCGATACTGCACACTCTGTCAGACTCAATGAACCCGAATCCCGGAGGTTAACCCATTGAACACCCTGCTTCTGGTACTGAGCCTCATACTTGCCACTCTCAGCGCCTGGCTGTTCTGGCAGGTACGTCTCCAGCAAAGATCCATTGGCAAGGCGATGGCTGAGAGCTATGGCCCTGATAATACACGGGAACCGGAGCTGATACTTACGCTGCGAGTAAAAGATCCGATTGCCCTGGCAAAACGCGAATCGAAGTCAGCCCGCATGTTGGCAGACCGTCTTCCGGTGATGGTGAAACGGCTGGTGTATCAGGAAGTCATGAAAGAGCTCGAACTGGAACTGGCCGAACGGGAAATCGACGTGGAAATGAAGCTCGAATACCGATAGGAGGCGCCATGGACATCGTATCACTGCTCAGTTTAAGCGCCATTGTGACCTCAACGGGGCTTATGGCGGTTGCGTTCCGACAACACAGCCGCAACACCCGAACTCTCCGTATCCTTCACTCCCAACGGATTTCGGCCAACAGCCATATCCAGAAAACCCGGATGGATCTGATGGAAACCCGAAACCGGGCCCGCTTGCTGGAGGAAACCGTCAAGAATGGCACCAGCGCGGTAGAGAAGGTTCACAAGGCCATTACCACCACAACGTTCAGCCTGATCGACCGCTTTTCAAGCAATGAGGAGTTCCGCGAAAACGCCCGTCGGGCGCGGGAAACCCACGACCAGACCAGTGACCAGATCTATCGCTCGGTGCACACCACCAACAAGGCGTTGCATATACTGGCGGACACCCTGTTTTTCGGTAAGAAGGAAAAACAGCTGACGGCACGAAAAAAGCCGAAAGACGAGCAATAAAAAAGGCACCCTAGGGTGCCTTTTTTAGTAGAGTCAGAAAGTTATAGGACTTTCTTCAACTCTTCTTCAAGCTGCGGAACCGCTTCAAACAGATCCGCGACCAGGCCGTAATCCGCCACCTGGAAGATCGGCGCTTCTTCGTCCTTGTTGATCGCAACGATCACCTTGGAGTCAGACATACCGGCCAGGTGCTGGATGGCGCCGGAGATACCAACCGCGATGTACAGCTGCGGTGCAACGATCTTACCGGTCTGGCCGACCTGCATGTCGTTGGGCACGAAGCCTGCGTCAACAGCCGCACGGGACGCACCAACAGCGGCGCCCATCAGATCGGCAACCTGCTCCAGCATCTTGAAGTTGTCGCCGTTCTGCATGCCACGGCCACCGGAAACCACGATACCCGCGCTTCCCAGGTCCGGACGGTCAGACTTGGCCAGCTCTTCGCCGACAAAGGTGGACAGGCCAGCGTCTTTAACCACGTCCAGCTGCTCAACGGCGGCGGAGCCACCTTCACCAGCCACCGGATCAAAGGCGGTCGGGCGTACGGTGATAACCTTGATGCTGTCAGCGGATTTCACCGTGGCAATGGCGTTACCAGCGTAAATCGGGCGAACGAAGGTGTCTTCGGACTCCACACGCATGATGTCAGAAACCTGGGCAACGTCCAGCAGCGCAGCAACGCGCGGCATGAAGTCTTTACCCGTGGTGCCGGCAGCGGCCAGGATATGGCTGTAGCCCTTGCCCACTTCGGCAACCAGCTCACCCAGGTTCTCGCCCAGGAAATGACCGTACGCAGCGTTGTCGGCAACCAGTACCTTGTTAACGCCTTCGGCCTTCGCAGCCGCTTCGCCTACAGCGCCGCAGTTCTCACCGGCAACCAGTACGTCGATGTCGCCGCCAATGGCCTTGGCAGCTGCGACTACGTTCAGGGTAGCCTGCTTCAGGCTGCTGTTATCATGTTCAGCAATTACAAGGATGCTCATTTAGATCACCTTCGCTTCGTTCTTCAGTTTGTCGACCAGCTCAGCTACGTCAGCGACCTTCACACCCGCCTGACGGGAAGCCGGAGCCTCAACCTTCAGGGTGGACAGACGCGGAGCAAGCTCAACACCCAGATCGGCCGGGCTCATGGCATCCAGCGGCTTCTTCTTGGCCTTCATGATGTTCGGCAGGGACGCGTAGCGCGGCTCGTTCAAGCGAAGATCGGTAGTCACAACCGCCGGCAGGTTCAGGGCCACGGTCATCAGGCCGCCGTCGACTTCGCGGGTCACGTTGACCTTCTCACCTTCGACAACCACTTCAGACGCGAATGTGCCCTGACCCATACCGGTCAGCGCGGCCAGCATCTGGCCTGTCTGGTTGTTGTCGGAATCGATGGACTGTTTGCCAAGAATGACGAGCTTGGGCTCTTCCTTCTCAACCACACTCTTGAGCAGCTTGGCCGCTTCGAGAGACTGAACCTCTTCGTCAGTTTCGATGTGGATACCCCGGTCAGCACCCAGTGCCAGAGCGGTACGGATTTGCTCCTGGCAGGCCTTCGGGCCGATGGATACCACCACGATTTCACTGGCAACGCCCTTTTCCTTCAAACGAACCGCTTCTTCAACAGCGATTTCGCAGAATGGGTTCATTGCCATCTTGACGTTGGCGAGATCAACGCCGGTGTTGTCCGGCTTGACGCGCACCTTCACGTTGTAGTCGATTACTCGTTTTACAGCGACCAGAACCTTCATAGATTCCTCGTTCTTCTACGATGAGTTTACAATTGAGAACAGCACATACTTGCAGGATCTGCTGTCTGTCAGGGCGTCATAATACTGCAGGCAAAGGCTACCGGGGTCAATAGTCCCTATAGACGCTGCACCGCCGCGTCAATGGCCAATGAACACCTGTTGACTCCACCTGAGCGTGAGACGATACTAAAAAACGATTCAAAAAACACGTTTTGGCCCAGTGCCACCAAACAATGCCAAAGGTAGACCCAAATTTCAAACAAACGTTTGTTTGATTATTCAATTGCGGTATCCTTTTACTCTATTAAGGCAGGTGCTTTCGCTTTGAGGGAGTCGTCTATACGAGCTTTTACCGGTATGATGACGCCCCTAAGAATTTGCCTGTTGGCATCACTATAAAACAGATGAGGAGACCAACGTGGAACGCGAATCGATGGAATTTGATGTTCTGATCGTCGGCGGTGGGCCGGCTGGCCTCTCGGCAGCCTGTCGTGTCATGCAGATGGCCCAGGAAGCCGAGCAGGAACTGACCGTCTGCGTCGTTGAGAAGGGGTCCGAGATCGGCGCCCACATCATGGCTGGCACAGTGTTTGAGCCCACGGCCCTCAACGAGCTGTTCCCGGACTGGAAAGAGAAAGGCGCACCGCTGAACACGCCGGTCACCCGTGATGACATTTTCCTGCTAAAGAACCAGGAAGGCGCCATCAAGATTCCAAACGCCTTTGTGCCCAAGAACATGCACAACCACGGCAACTACATCATCAGCCTGGGCAACCTGTGCCGCTGGCTGGCCGAGCAGGCCGAAGGCCTGGGCGTTGAGGTGTATCCCGGTTTTGCCGCTTCCGAAACCATCGTAGAAGATGGCCAGGTCAAGGGCATTGTCACCGGCGATATGGGTGTGGCCCGTGACGGCTCCGAAAAAGACGGCTTCATGCCGGGCATGGAACTACGTGCCAAGTACACCCTGTTTACCGAAGGCTGCCGTGGTCACCTGGGCAAGCGCCTGATCAACGATTTCAAGCTTGACGAAGGCAAAGACCCTCAGCACTACGGTATTGGTATCAAGGAATTGTGGGACATCGATCCGGCCAAGCATGAGCCAGGCCTGGTTATCCACACAACTGGCTGGCCGTTGAACGAATCCGGCTCTACCGGTGGCTCCTTCCTTTACCATCTGGAAAACGGCCAGGTATACGTTGGCCTGATCAGCGATCTGTCCTACAGCAACCCGCACATGAGCCCGTTCGACGAGTTCCAGCGCCTGAAGCTGCATCCGGAGATCAAGAAACACCTGGAAGGCGGCAAGCGAGTGGCCTATGGCGCCCGCGCCATCACCAAAGGTGGCTTCAACTCCCTGCCGAAGATGAGCTTCCCGGGCGGCCTGCTGCTGGGCTGTGACGCCGGCACCCTGAACAGTTCCAAGATCAAGGGCTCCCACACCGCCATGAAATCCGGCCTGCTGGGCGCAGAGGCAGTGTTTGAGGCGTTGAAGGACGGCAAGAGCGGTGAGGAGATCACCAGTTTCGAAGATCGCTTCAAGGATAGCTGGCTCTATAAAGAGCTGTATGCCGAGCGCAACTTCAGCCCGGGCATGCACAAGTTCGGTAACTTCGTGGGCGGCGCGATTGCCTACTTCGAGCAGAACATTCTTCGGAGCAGTCTGCCGTTTACGTTCCACGACACGACTCCCGACTATGCCACGCTAAAGCCTGCGGACCAGGCCAAGAAGATCGATTATCCGAAGCCGGATAACAAACTGACCTTCGACAAGCTGTCCTCTGTGTTTATCTCCAACACCAACCATGAGGAAGATCAGCCGGTTCACCTGAAGCTGTCCAACCCGGACATCCCAATTAAGGATAACCTGCCGAAGTACAACGAGCCTGCGCAGCGCTACTGCCCGGCCGGCGTGTACGAAGTGGTTGAAGCGGATGACGGCAGTGGCAAGAAGTTCCAGATCAACGCGCAGAACTGCGTTCACTGCAAAACCTGCGACATCAAGGACCCGGCCCAGAACATCACCTGGGTGACGCCGGAAGGTGGCGGTGGTCCGAACTATCCGAACATGTAAATAGTTCTGGATAGCAAAAAAAACGGCCCCAACAGGGGCCGTTTTTTTATGAACAACTATGACGAGATCAGTGAGCGTGACCGTGCTCTTGCTCTTCGTCAGTTGCTTCGCGCGCTTCAACCACTTCCACGTCGAAGTGCAGGGTCTGGCCTGCCAGCGGGTGGTTGGCATCGATGGTGACGGTTTCGTCGCCTACTTCCACGACACGAACGACCTGGGGGCCACCCGGAGTCTGTGCCTGGAACTGCATGCCCGGCTCGATGGTGTCGACACCTTCAAACGCAGAACGTGGGACCGGCTGGACCAGTTCTTCGTTGACTTCGCCGTAACCTTCACCCGGCTCAACAGATACTTTAACCTGATCGCCAGCGTTCTTTTCGTTCAGCGCATTTTCCAGTCCGCCGATAATGTTCTGAGCACCTTCCAGATAGGACAGAGGCTCGCGACCTTCTACACGGGAGGAGTCCAGCTCTTCTCCCTGGTCGTTGGTGAGCGTGTAGTGGATGGTGACAACACGAGGTTGGGCCATGTGATCTCCTTGCGTGTCGCAATGACTGTTTGATGTAAATTTGGGCAATCGAAAGTGATCTTGAACAGCCAGACTGCACAGAGGGACTTACGACCACCGGGCCTCGTTAGAGAGCCAGGCTCGGTAACAAGTTCGAAAATACAGTTTAACAAGTGTCAGACTGCGTTTTCTACCGTGAGTTAGTTGGGACGGCGGCTGGTAATTCAACCGTTATCGGCAATTTTATAGAAATTTCCGCTACTCCAGACACCTATAACGGTATCTTCTCCGGAACTTTCTTCAGTCACCCGGTCGGCCAGATCGTAATAAGCGGCCGTTACCAGCCTTGCCTCCACACCGTGGCGTAAACCGATGACCGGGCGTGGTTCGTTGGTTCCTTCATAAACCCCAATGTGCAGAGGGTGCTCGTCCCCAACTAACAGTGTCTCTCCTGTGTTGGTAGTTACTGACAGAACCTGATCCTTTCCACTGCCAGAGACTTCAAGAGAATGAGCAAGAATGGCCGTATCTTCGACAGTGATCCGCCACTTCTCAACCGGCGTCACCAGATAATGGTGCCCGTCACTTTCCTGCCGCAGAATCGTCGAGAACAGCTTAACAATGGCGTCCCGGCCGATGGGCTTGCCCTGATACAGCCACTGCCCGTCACGGGCAATCACGATATCAATGTCTCCGGACAGCTCCGGGTTCCATGTTTCGAGCGGTGGCAGGCCTTTTCCGGGAGCCTGTGCACTTTCCACTTGTTGCGCAATTGTCTCGGGCTTCTGGCTCATAAAGGTTATTCCTGTGTGGTTTCACAGAAACTATGGGCGCTGGGGCACCGATTTTAAAGGTCTTATGAGAGATTTCAGGGTAGGAATTGTGCCCGCAAGTCGGCGCAGCCCGGACCCGCTACGGGCATTTCGAGAACCACTGCCTGAGCGGTCATAAAGGGGATGCCCTTACGATGACCATCCACCAGGAGTGTCGAAAGGCTGCCAACAAAGGGCATATGAGAAATCAGCAATAACGGAGAGGGAGCGGATTCGATCAACTCATCCAGACAACGGCCGGGATCATCATCCGGCGTAATATAATCCTTTTCCGTGACCGGGCAATTCAGAATCTCAGACGCAATCGCAGCGGTTTGCCGGGCCCTGACCAATGGGCTGCACCAAATAAATTCAGGGCGCCAGGGCGACTCCGCAATCTGAGCGGCTACGTCCGCCACCCCGTGGCGACCAAACTCCGTCAGCTCACGCTCCCTGTCGAGAGTGTGCCAACCGGCCTCACCATGGCGCATGACGATCAAGTGCACTGGCTTTCCCTCCGGCTAACCCGAACCTTACTGACTGATGGTTCGTGGAAGAATGAATTCCACATCTGAATTCTGGACCGACATCATCAGACTGTTGATCACTGCACTGATGGAGGCGCCATCGTAAAGAATCTCATAGAGCCCTCGAACCAAAGGCATGTAGATACCAATCGCCTCGGATTTCTCCTTGACCAGTTTCAGGGTATAGATGCCCTCGGCCACCTGGCCCAACTCCGAGACCGCCTCATCCAGCGCCTGGCCGTTACCTACGGCGTAACCAACACGGTAGTTCCTGCTTTTCGGAGACGTACAGGTCACGATAAGATCCCCTACCCCCGCAAGGCCCATAAACGTCATGGGGTTGGCCCCCAGGCTGACCGCAAACCGGCTCATTTCCGCCAGCCCGCGGGTAATCAGCATCGCTTTGGCGTTTTCTCCCAGATTCCGCGCTGACGCCAGCCCGGCAACGATGGCGTAGATATTCTTCAGTGCACCGGCCAGCTCGACGCCATACACATCCACATTGGCGTAGACCCGCAGATATTCGCAGCCAAGCAGTTCCTGAACCGTGCGGCGCACGTCAGGGTCCTTGGCTGCGATAACGGTTGCCGTGAGGTCCTGACTGACGATTTCACCAGCCAGATTGGGACCGCTGAGCACACCAATGCGGGAACGCGGAATTTCTTCCTGAAGGATTTCGCTCATCAGCTTGAAGCCATGCTCTTCGATGCCCTTGGTCAGGCTGACAACGATCTGCCCTTCCCGGAACTCAGAGCTGTTTTCACGAATGACGGAGCGGAAGGCTTTGCTGGGAATGGCCACAAAGACAATTTCAGCCTTACCGACCGCTTCCGGCAGGCTGGTAGTCGGTTGAATATCACCAGTTAGGGTGACATCCGGCATATAGCGGCTGTTGATACCGGTGTTGCGGATTTCATCCGCCTGGGCTTCGTCCCTCATCCAGAAATGGACGGTATGGCCATTCTCCCCCAGCACTTTGGCCATGGCAGAACCGAAACTGCCACCGCCGAGAACCGCTACATCATGGCCGGTCTGGGAAACGTCGGTGGGCCCACGGTTATTTTTCTCAGGCATAGTCGTTCCGTTATGTTTTATGGTTCAGCCCGGTAAACGGCCGGCAGGAATGGAGAACGCAGTGATGACCCCGGGCTCAGCCGGACTCTTCGCATTCCAGGGCACGCACCAGGTTCTTGAATTCTTCCCGGTTACGGCTGTTCAGGCCCATCAGCACACGGTGGGCTTCCAACACCTTATCCCTGACCTGCTGCTCGCTCGCGCGCAATACGGGGATTTCTTCCAGTTCTTCGATGCGGGACGCAGGCTCGCGAACAATGATGAAAATCTTGTCGAAACCCATGGAGGTGATGATTCGGGTTATATCAGGGTTGGTGGATATCATCGTGGGCAGGAAATTACTGCGTTTCTGGGCAGCCATGGCAATCTTGGCCAGCAGCCCAAGGGTGGTGCTGTCGATGATCTCGGTTTCGGTAAGATCAATAACCACCGTCTTGAAGTCAGGATCCTGGGTAATGGACTCAACCAGATTGTCCAGCGTCGAACACAGGTTCAGCCGGATTTCTCCAATAAACTTAAGGACATAGATGCCCTGTTTTTCAGCTTGCAGGATCTTGTAACCAGCCATTGAATCCACTGCCACTATGTCGACGTCGGGCCATTGGTATCAGGATCGGTATCCGTTACTGATACGATAGCAATATCGTCAGGTAACTCTGTGATCTCGTCGAGATTCAGAGCGTCGCCCAGGGAAGCAATAGTGTGACTACCTCCCGAGACGAGTTCAAGTAGTGTCTTTTCCTTTTCATCCAGGCTTTTGGCCTTGATGACCTCCAGTATACCGTCTGAGAAAAGAATCAGGTGGAACGGCTTGTCCAGTGGAACTTCGTAAACCTCCCATTCCGGCGTCTCGAACAGCCCTACCGGCAAGCCACTGCCTTCGAGGAACTCTGTCCTGCCGCCCTCCAGGGAAAGGATCGGCATCGGGAAATGGGCGCCCACCGAATAGCGAAGGCTCCTGTCAGACGTTGATATGATGCCTACGAACACCGTTACATGCTTGCCCAACCCGGTATCGAGCAGTTCGGAATTAATCCGCTCAAGGAAACGATCGGGAAACAGGATGTCATCACTGGAGCCACGCCTGAGATTGCGCTGGAGGCGGTTGGTCAGGTTTTTCAGCAACACCGTTACGAACGCTGAGCTGGCACCGTGGCCAGACACGTCGGCGATATACACCAGCACCTTGTCTTCGGTTATTCGGAAATAGTCCAGGAAATCCCCGCTAAGAAACAGCGAGGGCTTGATGAGGTGATTGACGGAAAAGCCGGAAAGCACCTGTTCCCGGTCTGGCAACATTCTGAGCTGGACCTTACGGCCGGCGCGCTGGTCGGCGCGTAATTCCGCAATGCCATCCCGCAAGTCCCGGTTCGCTTCTTCCAGTTCCTGGCGGTAAAGCTGGTTGAGCCGGTTCACACGCACCCGATCAAACAGCTTGCCAATAACGTCATCGAGGGCGCCACGATCATCGGAACAGGGTTTAAGCACGATATCGGCCGCGCCCGCTCTCAGCGCATTGACGATTTCGGAGGCATCTGCGGTGGAATAGCAGGCAACGATGGGGGTGAAGGTTTCCGCGTCTTCCAGTCGACCGGCAAGCTCACCAATGGCGTCCGGCGACAGGTCGGCAAAAATGATGTCCGGAATATTATCGTCGAACAGGGAACGGGCGGAAGCCAGGTCCGAATAACCGGTAACGTAGAATCCCCTGGCCTCAAGGTATCGACCCAGTTCCGAGCGGGCACGTTCATCCGAATCGATAATAAGAATGCGCTCGGTGCGCGATGTCATGGCGATTGCCCTAAACTACCATCGGTAAACAGGAAATTGGGTTTCTGATACCTATTCTGGCACGCCCCTGTGATATAACAAGACATGTTTGATGTTTTTGGGAGGTTGTAATCTATGAGAAGTGCCGTCAATGACCTGCTCGGGGCTTATGACAAGCTGATCATGGACCCGGTCCATGGCGGAATTCCGCTTTACCGGCATGAAATCAAGGTTATCGACCATCCCCTGTTCCAGCGCCTGCGCAACATTTGCCAGAACGACATCCTCAGCCTGGTTTTCCCGGGGGCGACCCACTCACGCTTCCTTCACAGTATTGGCGTGATGCACGTGGGCACGCGGATGTTCCGCTCGATGATCGACGCCTACCTGCGGGAACGCCAGCTCAGCGACCAGACAGACCTTAGCCTCAGCCAGCTTGATGCCATTGACTACCTGGCCAAGACCATCCGCCTGGGCTGCCTGCTGCACGACAGCGGACATTCCAGCTTCTCCCACCAGTTCACCCAGGCGCGGCGCATCCACGACCTTATGTCGCGGCCCGACCGGTTTGATGACCTTTGGAGCGGTGTCGACTATTCCGTGTATCACAGTGAACGCCCGGAAGAACTGGAGCACGAGCACTATTCCGTGAGGGTTGCCCACGAAGTGCTGTCGTCCATTGACCTTGAGACCGCCGGCCTCGATCCAAGAGACGTGATCGGCATCATGGAGACCACGGATGTGCGGCCCAGCGATGCGTTCTGCCGCCACGCACGCACCTTCTGGAATTTCATCGCCGGTAACGACGCGGACTCCGGTGTTCTAAGCGAAGCCGACACCCCCCGGCTGGTGATGGACCTGATGTCGTCCATTGTCTCCGGTGAAATCGACGCCGACCGGGCCGACTACATGCTTCGGGACGGTTTTCACTCCTCAGTCACCATCGGTGGTTTCAACCTTGACCACCTGCTGAGCAACCTGCGCTTCGGCTGGGACGTGCGCGAGCCCTGGCTCGGCCTGGCCATCACCCAGAAGGGTCTTGGCGCCTTGGAGGACTTCGTCTACAGCCGCCACCAGATGTACCGCAAGGTCTACGCCCACAAGACGGCCCTGGGTTTCGACTGGCTGTTGCGGGAAGCGATCAACGAAGTGCTTGAAGACCCGGAAATATTTGATTGGGTGGATACCTGCCTGAGCGACATGCGTTACTTCGCAGAACTGACAGACAGCTTCTTCTGGGAGGCTTTTCGCAAAGTGGCGCGGAAAAAGTCTGGCAGTTATTCACGCTGCATTGTGGACCGGGCCAAACTGAACCACCTGGACACCCGGGAAGATCTCACTGTCGCCGGCATCGAGGATCACAGCCGTTGGCTGGCCCGGGAGCTGGACCTGGACCCGGGCGAGGTTGTGACCTGCTCCATGCGGGCACGGTTCTCGAACATCCAGGACAATTTCAACGGCATCAAGGTACTGGTGCGTGATCCGATCAACCGTGCCCGTTCCCTGCGCAAGATTACCGATATCAGCGCCTTCTTCAGCAAGTTCAGCGACGGTACCATCACCCACTTCTACGTTCGGCCAACCGTACTGACCGGCAAGTAAGTTGGGTTTAGTCCGCCAGCATATGCGCGACCAGGCCACTGGCACTGTTGAACGCGCCCTCCACGCGGCCGCCGCTCAGCCAGTCCCCGGCCAGCCCGATGCGCTGGTCGCCATACCAGCGAAAACCGGGTTGCTCCGTGGGCGAGGATTTCGCATAAAGCCACCGGTGCGAAATCCAGTCGTCAGGGCAGACAGTAACACCGGTTACCTTCTTAAACGCCTCAATCATGGCAGCCGACACCCTGTCCGCCGAGGTATTTTCGTGCTCCCGAGACCATTGAGGCGTTGCATGGAGAACCCACCACTGGCCGGAATCGTCCCTGCCCGGTTTGCTCGAGTTATTCGCAATCCAGTCGAGTATCGGGTTCTGGCACCGCATCCCGTCATAGGGCTGTTCCAGCGCCTGCCGAAAATAGACAGCGGTTGCCCAGCACGGCTGGATATGGCTAACGTGGCCCTGCATCTGGTCCGAGAGCGCTGTGAGTGCACTGTTGCTGAACAGATCCCGGGTCTGAGCCGGAGGTGCCGTGACGATAACCGCGTCAAAGGGACCATAAGACTCGCCGTCTGTATCGTTCAGCAACCACTGTTGACCCTGGCGAACCAGGCTATCAATGCGCGTTTGCGCCTGGACGTCTGCAGCGGTGGAAAACCCGCGGGTGATGGCGGTCATCCGGGGAACGCCGACGTAGCGGGTCTCTTGCGGGAACGGCTCCCATTGCCCGGAGGTGGTCTGGTAACCAAACCGCCCGGGCCACGGCCTGAAACTGCCTTCGGCATAGCGGTTCAGGAAGGCGGAGAACGCAGGATTCCTGATCGTAAAGTATTGCGCCCCGATGTCCACGGAGCCACCCGCAACACGCTTTGCGGCCATGCGACCGCCCGGGCCGCGGCTTTTCTCGAAGATCGTCGCTTCATGGTTCTGCTCCTGAAGCAGAAGTGCTGCACTCAGGCCGGCCATGCCTGAACCAACAATGGCAATCCGGCGTATAACAGGCATCTGATCGGTTTGGTTAAACATCGTATAACGTGCATCCAAATTCGGTTGTTGGAACGTAGAACCCGTCAAGCGTCTGGTTGAGATTCTTCAACGCCCAGGCTTTACAGGTTAAACCACGAACGAAAGGGCAATCAGGGTATGACCCGAGTGCAACACTGGCTGACAAACATTCTGAGATGGTTCGACTCCGCTGCGGGTTCGGATCACCTCGACACAAGCTCGCGGGCTTTCAATTTTCTCAGGGTGGTTCCCTTTATAGCACTTCATCTGGCCTGTCTGCTGGTCATCGTCACGGGCACCAGTACCTTTGCGGTCATCTTTGCAATTGGCTTTTTCGCCGTGCGCATGTTTGCCATCACCGGCTTCTACCATCGCTACTTTGCCCACAAAACCTTCAAGACCAGCCGTGTTGCACAGTTTTTCTTCGGCGTCCTGGGCGCCAGCGCAGCCCAACGTGGGCCGCTGTGGTGGGCCGCTCATCATCGGCACCACCATCAACATTCGGACGACGAGAAGGACTTGCACTCACCACACCAAGGCGGGTTCTGGTGGTCCCACGTTGGCTGGTTTACCTGTGACGCGGGCTTTGCCATGGATGAGCGCCGGGTGAAGGACTGGATGAAATTTCCCGAACTCCGCTTTCTCAACCGCTTTGACTCATTGGTACCGGCGGCAGCCGCGGTCGGTATTTATGCCTTGGGTGAAGCTCTGGCGGCGTGGGCGCCCGGCCTGGGCACCAATGGTTTGCAGCTGCTGACCTGGGGCTTCTTTATATCGACGGTGTTGCTGTTCCATGCCACGGTGTCCATCAATTCCCTGTCCCACGTCTGGGGAAAACGCCGTTTCGAGACTTCCGACGACAGCAGGAACAACGTCTGGCTCGCGCTTATCACGATGGGCGAAGGCTGGCACAACAACCACCATCGCTGGCCTCAATCCGTGCGCCAGGGATTCCGGTGGTACGAGGTGGATATGACCTGGTACGGACTGTGGCTACTCGCACGCCTTGGCATCATCTGGGACATGAATCCTATTCCAGAGCACATTCAGGAAGAAACCCGCCAACTGGATTCCATGAGGAGGAAACACTCATGAGTACCGCCTCTGTCATCGAAATGGGCAACCAGAATTCATCCGTCCAGGAAACTCTTGGGCGCTTCACGCAACTCTTCAACAACCTCTGCGCCGGCAACATGGCGGAGCTGTCCAGCGTGTACAGCGAAAACGTGACATTTACCGATCCGTTCACGAGCGTGCGGGGAATTGGTGAACTGACAGAATACTTTTCCGGGGCCTACGCCAACGTGATTTCCTGCGGTTTCGACTTCGGCGAGCCCGTGGTCAACGGCGAGGATGTGTGCATTCCCTGGGTGATGCACCTCCGACACAAGCGTATTCGGAAGGGCAACCCGGTTGCGGTGGAAGGCATTAGTCAGTTGGTTATTCGTGAGGCGCGCGTTCTCTCCCATCGGGATTATTTCGACATCGGCCAGTTACTCTACGAAAACCTTCCGTTACTGGGTGGCGTGATCCGTTGGATAAGGAATCAGGCGGGATGAGTGAACGGCTTGGAACAGCATCCAACATCTGGATTACCGGGGCCAGTTCAGGGATCGGCGAAGCCGTTACCCACGCGCTGGTAGACCAGGGGCACCGTTTGGTGATCACCGGTAGACGACAGGAAGCGCTGGATGGCCTGTGCGCGCTGGCGCCGGAGAGAGTCGTGGCGGCGCGGGCCGACACCACGAGCCAGGAGGACCTGCAGGGTATTGCCGCAAGCCTGGAAACCCATGGTGACCTGAATATGGCCATCCTCAACGCCGGCACCTGTGAATACCTGGAAATCGCCAACTACGACAGCGCTGTGATCGAAAACAACATAAACACCAACGTGGTGGGCACCGCACGCTGTCTGGATATTGCCTTGCCGGCTCTGCGGCGCACTGTCGCGAAGGGCCAACCGGCGACGCTGGTGATTGTCAGCTCATCGGCGTGGTGGTTTCCCTTCGGCCGCGCCGAGGGGTACGGAGCCTCCAAGGCCGCGCTCACCTACTTTGCCCACGCGCTACGAGCGGATCTGGCGCCCGAAGGCATCGACGTGGTGGTGGTTTCGCCGGGGTTTGTGAAAACGCCGCTGACCGACAGAAACGATTTTCCGATGCCGTTCCTGGTCTCAGCGGAAGACGCTGCAGGCCGTATCGTCAAAGGACTGCGTCAAGGCCGGAACGAAATCGCTTTTCCGAGGCGATTCACCTGGACACTGAAGGCCCTGGGCGCCCTGCCCCAGGGGTTGATTGATCGCATGGCCGCCAGCATGAGCCGCAAAAGCAGGAATGAACAGGAAACCAATGGATGAGTAACGAACGTCAACGTATTGCAGTCATTGGCGCAGGGGTCTCAGGCCTTACCACGGCCTGGCTCTTATCCGAAAAGTACGATGTAGAGCTGTTTGAAGCCGGCGACTATGCCGGAGGCCACACCAACACAGAGATGGTCACCGCCGGTGGTCGGGAGTGGCCGGTCAACACCGGTTTTATCGTCTTCAATGACTGGACGTACCCCAATTTCATGAAGCTGATGGACCGCTTGGGCGTTGCGTCGGAGGTCAGCGACATGAGTTTCAGTGTTGACTGTCATTCCTCCGGGCTACAGTACAACGGCACCAGCCTGAACACCCTGTTCGCCCAACGCAGAAACCTGCTGAATCTACCATTCCTTCGTATGATCCAGGAGGTCCTGCGCTTCAATAAGGAATCCCGGGCAGACCTGGCCGCTGGCAACATCGCAGACACCGAAACCCTGGGCGAATACCTGAACCGCAACGGCTACTCGCGCTACTTCCGCCAATACTACATCGTCCCCATGGGGGCCGCGATCTGGTCGGCGCCGGAGATTGTACTGGAACAGTTCCCGATCCGATTCTTTCTCCAGTTTTTCAATAATCACGGCATGTTGTCGGTAGACGATCGTCCGACCTGGCGGGTGATTTCCGGCGGCTCCGCGCGCTATGTCGATGCGATGATGGAACGCCTGGGCGAACGCACACATTTGAACAGCCCGGTCAGTTCCGTCGTCCGTGAGCCGGACCATGTGGTGGTCACCGTCAATGATGAGCACCACCACTTTGACCAGGTAGTGTTTGCCTGCCACAGCGACCAGGCCCTTGGCATGATCGCCGATCCTTCCGCCGAAGAACTGGATATTCTTGGTGCCATTACCTATCAACGCAATGATGTGGTGTTGCACACCGACAGTTCGGTACTGCCATCAAATCGCAGGGCGTGGGCGGCGTGGAACTATTTCATACCGCAACACAGCACCGAGCCTGTGTCTGTGACCTATAACATGAACGTACTGCAGAATTTCGATGAGGCACCGGAAACCTTCTGTGTCACCCTCAACCGCAGCCAGGACATTGATCCGGAGCGCATCATAAAACGCTTCGACTACGCACACCCCGTGTTCACCCTGGAGGCCGTGGCTGCCCAGAAACGCTATGACGAAATCGGCGGCCACAACCGCAGCCACTTCTGTGGCGCCTACTGGTTCAATGGCTTTCATGAGGACGGTGTGAGCAGTGCGCTCCGCGTTACTCAGGCTTTGGGAGTGGAGCTGTAGCCATGAACGCTGCCCTACCGCAAAACATGGTCGCCAATCAGCTTCACAGCCAATGGCTGGAGGGCACGATTCGGCATCGTCGCAAGGCACCGGTCCGCCACGAATTCAGCTACAGCACCGGCATGCTGGCCCTGGACCTGCGCGAGTGGCCATCCATAACCCATATCAGCCGCCTGTTCTCCCTGGAACGCTTCAACTGGTTGTCCCTGTACCGCCGTGACTATTTCCGGCCCGAGACCGACAACCTCCTGCAGGCCGTGAGCGATCAGGTACAACAGGCGACGGGATGGCGCCCGGACGGCGCGGTGCAACTCATTACTCATCCCCGTTATTTCGGGTATGTGTTCAATCCGGTCAGTTTCTACTTCTGCTACCACGCCGGCGACCGCCCGGATCATGGAGCCGTGCCCCGGGTCATCATGGCTCAGATCACCAATACACCCTGGAAAGATCGCCATGTGTACTGCCTCGAAACCACAGGCGCGGAACCAACCAGTGCCGGCTGGCGCACTGAGCGCTTCGATTTCAGCAAACGCTTTCACGTATCGCCCTTCAATCCCATGGATCAGCATTACCAGTGGACGTTCAGTTTCCGCGGCCCTGAACTTCGAATCCACATGGGTGTAAAACAGGACGAACGCAAGCATTTTGATGCCACATTGGTGGTCCGACGCACCCCCCTGGATCGTAAAGAACTACACAGGAGCCTTAGGCAATTTCCACTGGAAGCGCTGAAGGTGGTGGGCGGTATTTACTGGCACGCCCTGAAGCTCAAGCTCAAAGGGGTGCCGTTCTTTACCCATCCAAACAAGCTGCCTGAAAACGACCCGGCGCACCGGCGCGGCGCAGAAGACTCAGGCCAGGATGTCACCGAACCCACAGCCCAGAACAAGACAACCGGAAAGGTAAGCTCATGGAGAACCTAAACACCTCGCTTGAATCCACTGGCACTGGCCAGGCGCCGCTCACCAGCCGGTGGGCGAAAGTCCTTGTGTGCCAGCAGCTTTCGCTTCTTGAAGCGGGAACACTGACGATTCGTGAAGCCGGGGCGGAAACCCTGACCTTTGGAGACAATGACAGCCGATTCGCACCGGCGGAGCTGGTCATCCACGACCACAGCACCTGGAAGGATCTGCTAACGGGCGGCAGCGTGGGTGCCGCTGAAGCCTATGTCGCAGGTGACTGGTCAACGCCGGACCTGGTGGCCCTGTTGCGGTTCTTTACCCGAAACGTTGATCGAATGAACGCCTTCGAGGACCGATTCAGTTGGGTCACCAAACCGGCCTTGAAGGGCCTGCACTGGCTGAATCGCAATACGAAGGAAGGTTCCCGCAAGAACATCAGCGCCCACTACGACCTGGGTAACGACCTGTTCGAGACCTTCCTTGACCCCACGATGATGTATTCCTCCGCCATCTACCCAGGCCCAGAGGCGACGCTGGAGCAAGCGGCGGTTCACAAACTGGATACCATCTGCCGAAAACTGGACCTGCAACCGGGCGACCGGGTGATCGAAATCGGCACCGGCTGGGGTGGATTCGCCGTGCATGCGGCCAAACATTATGGCTGTCATGTGACGACCACGACGATTTCCGCCGAGCAGCTGGAACTGGCGAGAAAAAAGGTCAGCGACGAGGGCCTGGAAGCGCAGATCACCCTGCTGTTTGACGACTACCGCGACCTGAAAGGCCAGTTCGACAAGCTGGTGTCCATCGAAATGATCGAGGCGGTCGGCCCGCAATTTCTGGACAGCTACTTTTCTCAAATCAGCCGCTTGCTGAAACCGGACGGCCTGGCCCTGGTTCAGGCCATCAATATGCCCGAACAGCGCTACAAACGCGCCCTGAAGAACGTCGATTTCATTCAACGATTTATTTTTCCAGGCAGTTTCATTCCCTCTTTTGGCGCGATGCTGGACTCCGTCCGCACCGGTTCGGACCTGGTAATGACCCACGCAGAAGATATCGGCTTCCATTACGCCCGCACGCTGCGGGACTGGTGCGACCGCTTCATGGCGAACCGGGACACGCTCGACAGCCTTGGCTACGACAAGGCCTTCCGCCGCCTGTGGCATTTCTACTTCGCCTATTGCGAAGCCGGTTTCAGTGAACGTGCCATTGGAGTTTCCCAGATCCTGTTCGCCAAGCCAGGTAACAAGCGTGAGAACATCCTGAGCGTATGATCCACAATGATACCCTGCGCAATGTCGTGAACTTCGCCCTGTTCCAGGCTGGCTGGTTCGTATGCGTGCTCTATCCGGGCCTGATGGCTGCCGGATTCGTGGTCCTGCTATTGGTTTTCCACATGCTGTTTGTCAGCCAGCACCGCTCCACCGAACTGCAGTTTATCGGCGCCGGCACGGTTCTGGGCGGTGTACTGGACGGCATCTGGTTCCAGACCGGCATCCTTGATGATGGCACTGGCAGCGTACAGATCACACCGGTCTGGCTGGTCGGCATCTGGGCCATATTCATGACCACCCTGAGCCATTCCCTGTCATGGATTGGCAGCAAACCCTGGCTGCCCTTTGTGTGTGCCCCCATCGCCGGGCCTTTTGCCTACTGGTCCGCCAGCGCGCTGGGCGCCGTGCAACTTCCGAATCTCACACTTTCTTTGGCTGCGCTGGCATTGGGCTGGCTGGTTGTATTCCCGAGCCTTCTCTATCTCCGCAAGGCCCTCTATCCGGAGCTGATACGATGAGGTCCAGCGCCCTTTTGCTCGCCTGCGCCCTGCCCCTGTCGGCCGCGGCCGCCGAGATGCGCTTTACCGGCCAGGCGATGCCGTTGAACGGCGACAACCTGCTCTATGAAGAGCAGCACGTGGTCACAGGCAAGTGCACCGATGGCCTTTTCCGACCCGCCTCCCACAACGTGACTTACCTTCGCAGTAACGGTGAGCCATTTGCTGAAAAGACGCTGTCTTACGAACAATCGACGTTGCGTCCAGCGATGACCTTCCGACAGCCGGGTTTCAATGAAGTCATGGAGATCCGCAACCGGGATGACGCGACGCTGGAAATCGAGTGGCAGACTCCGGAAGGCGACACGGAAAACTCGACGGTGGAGGTCACCCGGAAACTGGTGGCAGATGCGGGCTTCGACAATCTGGTCCGCAACCACTGGCCCGAGGTCACTTCCGGTGACCGCATCGAATTCAACTTTCTGGCGCCCACACGGGGCAAAGCCTATGGCTTTGTACTGGAGCCTGCGAAGGACGACCGCATCAACGCCACACATACGGTGCTGATAGAGCCCTCGAGCACAATCCTGAGCTTTCTGGTTGACCCGATCCTCTTGGGCTATAACGACAACGGCGCGCTGACGGACTACCTTGGGTTGACCAATATCCGCAAGGATAAGGACTCAAACTACACCGCCCATATCCGCTATGCTGTGGACACCGCTCCGGATTGTGAACTGACCCGCTGAATCCGTCCTTGCAGCCAAGGCGGACACACCGACCTGTTGTGGTAGACTTGCGGTTTCCTGACACACCCTGACAATCGCCAAAACTGCAAAACAGAAGGTTTCCGCCGATGATGTTTGTCTCATTCAACGTCAACAGTATCCGCACGCGGCTGCACCAGCTTGAGGCCGTGATTGATAGCCTGAACCCGGATTTTATCGGCCTGCAGGAAACCAAGGTGACCGACGAGGAGTTCCCGGAGGACGCCATTCGCGAACTCGGCTACCACGTTCACTTCCATGGCCAGAAGACTCATTACGGCGTTGCTCTTCTTTCCCGCCAGGCGCCGGACAGCGTCCAGAAAGGCTACCCGTGGGACGGAGAGGACTCCCAACGCAGGCTGATTACCGGCCACTTCACGGTCAATGGCCGCAAACTTACGGTGATCAACGGTTATTTTCCCCAGGGCGAGAGCCGAGACCACCCGATAAAGTTTCCCGCCAAGGAAAAATTCTACGCGGACCTGATGCGCTACCTGGACGACCTGAAAGCCGCCAACGGTGAGATTGTGGTAATGGGCGATATGAATATCTCGCCTACTGATCAAGACATCGGCATCGGTGCCGACAATGCCAAGCGCTGGCTGAGAACCGGTAAATGCAGCTTTCTTCCGGAAGAGCGTGAATGGCTGGGACAGGTCGAAAGCCGTGGTTTCACGGACGTGTTTCGACACCTGCACCCCGAGGAATCTGACACCTTCAGCTGGTTTGATTACCGCAGCAAGGGCTTTGACAGAGACCCACGCCGCGGCCTGAGGATCGACCTGATCATGGCCAGTGACCCGCTTCTACCCAAGGCGGAAGAAGCAGGCGTCAGCTACGATATTCGCGCCATGGAGCGGCCTTCGGACCATTGTCCGGTGTGGGCTCGTTTCTCGCTTTGAACCCACCTCGCCGGGCCGCGACATGAAAAAAATGAAAACCCGCGACCGTATACTTGAGGCCAGCCTGATGCTGTTCAACAGCATCGGCGAGCCCAACGTAACCACCCTGTTGATTTCGGACGAACTGGAGATCAGCCCCGGCAACCTCTATTACCACTTCAAGAGCAAGGGCGATATTGTCGGGGAACTGTTTGCCAGCTATGAACACGAAATGCACGACCTGCTGGCGGTTCCGGAAGACGCGACCATCAGCCTGGACCAGCAGAGTTTTTTCCTGCATCTGTTGTTCGAAACCGTCGCCCGCTACCGATTCCTGTATCAGGACCTGGTGAACGTCCTGTCCCGATACGAGCAGCTTCAAACCCGCTTCCGGCGCATTCTGAAAAAGAAAACCCATGGTTTCAGGGTCATCTGCGAGAGCTTTCGCCGCCAGGGCGTCATGGAGATTACCGATGGGGAGCTGGATGCACTCTGCGACCAGTTGACGCTCACCGCCTGCTATTGGAGCAGCTTCGACAGTCTGTCGCATCTGGATGACCGCGACTCCATGGACCCGGGCCGCGGTGTTTACCAGATGATGCACTTGCTATTGCCCTACCTGGGCCCGGATGAAAAAGAACAGATTTACCTGATGAGCCGGGATTACCTCTGACATCAATGGCCGGAAGCGAGCATCATTCCTCTTCGGAGCGGTCCTCGGTCTGCTCCCTGAGGCGTTGGAGTTCCGCTTCCAGGGCCTGAATCCGGCGTTCCATGGCTTCGATTTCGTCCCGACGGTGAATACCCAATCGACGCAACGCGCCGGACACGCGCTCATCAAACATGTTCTCGAGGCGGTCCCAGGTGCCAGTGGCCTTTTCCCGCACATCGTCCACACGGTCTTCCACAGTGCGTACGTGCTTTTCAACCACGCCGCGGGTCTTACTCTCCAACTGCTCGCCTTCCTGAACCAGACGCTCAAAGAAGCGACCAGCGTCCTCCTCGGCCTTGGTGTAGGCACCGAGCCCGGCCAGCCAGATCTGCCGCGCAGACCCTTTTATTTTACCCGCCAGCTGCTCGTCGTTTTCCGGCGTGTTTTCGTTTTCGTCAGACATGCAAAACCTCGGAGGCGTTGGACTCTCAATGGCTCATTATTGTATTACAGCGGGCACTGAATTTCAGTCAACAGGCCAATATCTCTGCGTCAGGGCTGAAACCAAATCGCCTGAAAGGCCCACAGCGAGCGGCTTTAGTATAAGCACACTTTCAATATGAAAAAATGTGATCAAACGAATCGCTCACTGGCTTGAAGTGTTCAAAATATGGTCAATACTTCACTGTACCGGTGTCCCTGCTGATGCCGGTTTGTCTGGAAGTCTTTCATGGATACTACTCGCACGCCTCTGCCCGGCCACCAGTGCCGGGCTTTTTTTATCTCCTGGATTAAAACTTCCCATGGCCCGGGCTCTGACAGCGGCTATGTCCTGTGGCATTATGCTGAGGCATTTATGTGACCGGCAAAAGGATCGCTTATGGACATCAGACGTATCGACGACACGATTTCAGTCTCGCCCCAGCTCACTGTGGAGGACGTTAGCGAAGCTGCAAAGCTCGGCTTCAAAACACTCGTTGCCAATCGCCCCGATGCCGAAGAGCCCGGCCAGCCGGGCATGGCCGACATTGAGGCCGCAGCGCGCGCAAACGGGATGGAGTGGGTGTATCTGCCGGTCGAGTCCGGGAATATCTTTGACAACGACGTTGACCGCTTTGATGCAATGATCCGTCAGGCGGACAAGCCCGTACTTGCTTTCTGCCGCTCCGGAACTCGCTGCACCGTGCTCTGGGCACTGAGTTCGGCACGCACCGAGCCGGCCCACGACATCGTCAACAAGGCCCGTAAAGCTGGTTACGATGTTGGCGGACTGGCGCCGCGGATGGCCCAGCAGGCAGGGAAACGCTCCTGAGCCACTTTCTGAACGGACACCCATCATTCTCCAGGATCCAGAACCATGCCGTACAAGGGTACCGCCGATTTTCGCCATGACCATCCCGAAAAAACCGGAGTACTGATCACCAATCTGGGAACACCGGATGCCCCAACCACGTCTGCCCTGCGCCGTTATCTGGGGGAATTCCTCTGGGATCCCAGGGTGGTTGAAGTGCCGCGCCCGATCTGGTGGCTGATACTCCATGGCATTATCCTGCGGCTGCGTCCCAGCCGGTCAGCCAAAGCCTATGCTGGCGTGTGGCAACCGGAAGGGTCACCGTTGTTGATCCACACCGCCAGGCAAGCCGAAGCGATTCGCAAACAGCTGCAGGCGAAACACGGAAACAACCTCCTGGTGGGATTTGCCATGCGATATGGCAACCCGGGAATCCCCAAGGTACTTGATGAAATGCAGGCCCAGGGGGTTCGCCGGTTGCTGGTACTGCCCCTGTACCCGCAGTATTCCGCCTCGACCTCGGCCTCGACATTCGATGCCATTGCCCATAATTTTACCCGTCGGCGCTGGCTGCCCGATCTGAGGTTTGTGTCCCACTACCCGGACTACCCACCTTACATTGAGGCTATGGCCAGCCATATCCAGGCGCACTGGGACAAGCATGGGCGCAACCAGAAACTGATCCTCTCCTATCACGGAGTTCCCCTGAAGTACCTTGAGCGCGGCGACCCGTACCACTGTGAGTGCCACAAGACTTCCCGCCTGCTGGCAGAACGGCTTGGCCTTGGAAAGGATGAATACCTGACCACCTTCCAGTCACGTTTTGGCCGGGAAGAGTGGCTGCAGCCCTATACTGACGAAACCCTTAAAGCACTCCCCCAAAAAGGCGTAACATCTATAGATGTGTTCTGCCCCGGCTTTTCGGCGGATTGCCTCGAAACCATCGAAGAGATTGACGAGGAAAACCGTGAATACTTCATGGAAGCCGGCGGCGAGGGTTTCAGCTATATTTCCGCCCTCAATGCCACACCGGGACATATCGACGCCCTGACGCAGCTGATTGAGGAGAACCTGCAGGGCTGGCAGGTGCCGCGCAATGAACCCGAAGAACTGGCAGAGAGGGTCAGGCTCGCGGAGGAACAGAGACAGGCCCAGTACCCGGGCCGGGAGCTGTGAGATGAAACTGAATTGTGACTTGGGGGAAAGCTACGGTGCCTGGCGTATGGGCCAGGACGATCAGGTGATGCCCCTTATCGATATGGCCAACGTTGCCTGCGGCTTTCACGCCGGGGACCCTTCGGTCATGCAGAAAACCGTGGCTCTGGCAGCGAAGCACGGAGTAGAGATCGGTGCCCATCCCTCCTATCACGACCTCGCCGGTTTTGGCCGCCGCTCCATCAGCCACAGCCCCGAGGAAATTCACGCCCTGATCCTCTATCAGCTTGGCGCGCTACAGGGACTATGTCGGGCCGAGGGCCTGACACTGTCTTACGTAAAACCCCACGGTGCCCTGAACAACGACATGATGCGGGACATGAGCACCCTGGAAGCCGTTATGACCGCGGTTAGAAGCTATCAGCAGGATCTGCCGCTGATGCTCCCGGTGACGGTCAAACACGAACAACACCGCAAACTGGCGGACTATGTTGGTCTCCCCATCCTGCTGGAAGCCTTTGCCGACCGCGCCTACGACGACGAGGGCCAGTTGGTGTCCCGTCGCCTTCCAGGGGCGGTACATCAGTCTGCAGACAAGATTGTCAATCAGGCGGTATCGTTCGCTAAAAACGGTGGAGTCTACAGTTCATCCGGTAACTGGCTGACACTGCCGGCCGACAGCCTGTGCGTACACGGTGACAATGAGGCAGCGCTGAGTGGCATTCGGGCGATTCGCAAAGCATTGGCCACGAATTAGAAGCACTAACGAAACAGTTTGAAAGGATACGGGAAATATCAGGGAAGGAAGAGAAAGTGGCGGTGGGCCAGGGATTCGAACCCCGGGAAGGCTACTAACCTTCGGCGGTTTTCAAGACCGCTGCATTCAGCCGCTCTGCCAGCCCACCGTTTTCTCCACAGCCGTCATTGCGACAGCGGGGAGCATGATACCGGAATTCCGTTTCCTGTCAACGCCCTGGCCACATCGTCTTCCTTTCGATTCAACATTAACTCTATTTAATGGAATCCGCGAGGCCGTTTTCTGTCGTAAATGATTGAAAGTTGTGTATCTGGCATTATGATGAGTGTTAGATTCAAACGGTTGTGACACACAGACGGAGAAGACAATGGAAGACAGACGATTTGGCGTCCAGCAAAACCAGGGAGCCTATTCGACCACAGAAAAAGGTCGGGCGACGGGTATCAGCGCAGATGCCATGAACGTGCTGCGCAATACCTACATGCTGCTGGGAATGACTCTGGCATTCTCCGCACTGACTGCGTTCCTGAACATGAACGGCACGCATCCCGGCTTCCTGATCACGATCGTAGGCTACATCGGCCTTCTGTTCGCGACCTACAAGCTGAAGAACAGCCCCTGGGGTATCGTAACCACGTTCGCCCTTACCGGCTTCATGGGCTTCACCCTCGGCCCGATCATCGGCCAGATGGTGGCAGCGGGCGCTTCCCAGATCGTCGCGAATGCCCTGGCTCTGACAGCGACCGCGTTTGTGGGTCTGTCGGCAACGGCCATTATCACCAAGAAGGACTTCAGCTTCCTGTCCAGCTTCCTGACAGCGGGCGCCTTCGTGCTGATCGGCGCGATGCTGCTGGCGTTCTTCATGCAGAGCTCCATCCTGCACCTGGCGGTGTCTGCTGGTTTCACCATCTTCGCTTCCATCATGATCCTGTTTGAAACCAGCCGGATCATCAACGGCGGAGAGCGCAACTACATCATCGCTACTGTTGGCCTGTATGTGGCCATCTACAACCTGTTCGTCAGCCTGCTTCACCTGATGATGGCGTTCAGCGGCGACGACTGATCGCCTTGGCATCATCCAGATGACAGGCAACTGCCAGAGAACCCCGACCTCGGTCGGGGTTTTTTCATTCATGAGGTAAACTGTACTCTGAACTCCAACAGGCAAACAGGCACATATGAGTCCGCACACACCCTGCTCCTTTACCCTGGTCATTACCGGAGCGCCCTACTCCTCCCAGGCGCCACAAACAGCGCTCGCCTTCGCCAGGGCAGTACTGGCAAGCGGCCATCGAATTGACCGGGTATTCCTCTACGGTGATGGCGTTCATCTGGCGTCGGCACTGACCAGCCCACCCTCGGACGAGGTGCACTGGTCGCGGGCGTGGCATGATTTCCTGGAAAGCCACAACATAGCCGGCTTTGCCTGTATTGCGTCGGCGCTTCGGCGGGGCATTGTGGACCAGAGCGAACAGCAGCGCTACGAACTGCCCGCCAGCAATCTTGCCGCACCATTCACCATTGCCGGTTTGGGCGAGTGGGTTGACAGCGTGGCGCATTCTGATCGCGTTATCTATTTTCACAGTGGGGGTTGAGCCAGGTATGGAGACGTTGGTGATCATTAGCCACGCGCCGTATTGCGACTGGACGGGCCGTGAGTCGCTGGATATGGCCTTTTCCCTGGCCGCGTTCGACCAGCCGGTGACGTTGCTGTTCACCGGAGAGGGCGTTAACTGGCTTCGCAAGGCCCAACAGGCGGACGCCGTGCAGCAGAAATCGGTGGAGAAGAACCTGTCAGCCGCGCCCATTTTTGGCGTTTCCGCCCTGATGGCTGATCACAAGGCCTGTAAGCGGTATGGCCTCAACGAAGAGAATATGATGCCGGGCATTACCACGACAGATCTGTGTGCCGAACTGCTCGAACACTACGCCCACGTGGTCAACCTGAGCTGAGCAGGCAACCCAAACACCCGGAGAGCGCATTGATGGCAACCATCCATACCCTGCACATCGTCAACAAACGGCCGGATCACCCGGCGTTTGTAGCGTGCCTGTCGAGCATCACAGACCAGGATGGCCTGTTGCTGACGGAATCAGGTGTGCTTGCCCTGGCGGACCGTGAAGCAACGCTGAAGGGTACCGTTTATGCGTTGGCCCCTGACCTGCAGGCCAGGGCCATCGCCGTCGATGGACTTGACGTACAATCGATTGATTTTGACACAATGGTGGCCCTGACCACCGAGGCAACCAGAGTGATCAGCTGGTAATGACGATTCCAACGAGAAACAACGAAGGGTTCCTGGAAGACGCCTGGACGTGGTCACCTGACGTGGCCCGTGACATTGCGGCGGACGACAATATTGAGTTAACCGATAATCACTGGGAAATCATCGAATTCCTGAGAGAATTTTACAAACAACATGAAATATCACCACCTTCAAACAGGCTGTTTGTAAAAGCGGTCAGGGAGGCGTTTAACGAAGAGAAAGGCAACAGCATTTACCTGATGCAGCTCTTTCCCGGTACACCGGCCAAAACAGCCTGCCGCATAGCAGGTCTGCCAAGGCCGACGAATTGTCTATGAATCGTTTCGGGGCTTTCGACCGGGGTCAGATACCTCTCCCAGAAAGCTACTGAGGCCGTTTTCGAACAGCCCCGAACCGAACCGGAGGAACTGGCGGGTAGATTCTTTCACCGTACTCTCCGGCAGCTCCCGAAGAGTTTCTTCCACGCCTTCCCGTACACCCTGCCTGACTCTGGGCTCTATCTCCCGCGACGCGTCGATAAGCTCCGCCACCTTGCGATCAAGATGTGGTCGCACAATGCCGAACCAGAAGCCTGCCAGCACTGAAAGTACGACGCATCCTGTTACCAGGGCCTGTATCGCGACTGCCCATCCAAATTCCATACTGCCCTCCTGGTCAGCTCATTACGCAGGGAACCGTGTCCCAGGCGCCTAGTTCAATACGTTGCTCATGATCAAAAACTGAAGCGCACCCGCCAGGGAACCCAATATTCCCCCAACCAGCATGAGCTGAATCTCTTCCTCTCGAAATGCCGGCCGCAGGATATCCTGAAACTCAGCCGGCGCCAGCGACTTCATCTGCCCGGCCAGCACCCCGGCCACCACCGGTGCCCTCTCTCGGTTGAATGCCGGGTCCCCGAAGACATCACGGGTGGCCAGCACCGCCTTATGGTTCATGGCTTTTTTAAGTTCCGTGTACCCGGTCATACCAACAGTAACCTGGGCGCCGAGCTTCATGACCATCGAGTTGTCCAGCAGTGGCCTCAGATGCTTCTGGATGATCGCCCGCGTGCGATCCCCACGGTTACCGTTGATCATGGCGTCAGCCACTTTCTCAACGGTGATCAGTTCCTCCGCCACCAACCTTGCCCATACGTCGCTGATCTCCGGCTGACGCTGCAGGAACAGACCCTGCAAACGCCAAAACAGGAAGCGCCGGGGTTTGAGCGGGCGAAAAATCAGGTTGATGGCAATCCAGTTGGTCAGGAACCCCACTGCAAAGCCGCCGACCGGCAACAGCCATGGTTCGGGGTAGCGCACCCAGGCAGGGGCCAACAAGGCACCCAGCAGGCCGCCAATGATCGCCCCTCGATTGATAACCGACCGTAGCTCGACTGAGCCCGCTTCCATGAAAATCCGGTTCATCAGGTCCGGATGGGTTTTCAGCTCCCGGCTCAGCAAAGCCTTCAGGTCAACGAGATCATTGAGGTCATCCCCGAAATCCTCCACCAGGGACTCTATCCTCGACGGGAGCTGTTCCCGCCCCCACCGATAGATGCGATTCTTCATGAACAGCGGGAGGTTGTCCCAGAGCACCGGTTGGATGTCATACATCACTTCGTCAATGTATTCGTCCATGCGGGGATTCACCTGGGAAATCACCTGTTCAACAATTCGTTGTGGTTCCAGCTGCTGGTAGACGGCGTTCAGATCACCAAACTGCTGCAGGGTGCGGTCAATACAGATGTGGGCCATTTTCTCGGCCTTGCGGGGAATCACTCCCTGCCAGCCAATAACGCCAATACCCACAAACTGGATGGGGTTGAATGACATCTGGATCGCCAGCCAATTGGTAAACCAGCCGACAATAGCTGCCATGAGTGGCACAGAGAAAAGTGCTACATCAACCAAGACAAACCCCAGTGTGTGATTGGAGGGCACGGTGATGAGGACGCGCCGTAATTTTGTATGACGGGTATCTTACCCATCGTTCGATTCAGATTATGTGACGGATAATGAGGTAAATCGAATTATCCAACATTGGCCGTTCCGCCACAGCAACGACGATAGCGCGGCACTCATGGCACTCACAAACCTGATACTGACAAACCGCGACTGACAAACACCCGCACCAAAATCGAGTAGGAGGGGGAGTTA
>NZ_DFMB01000020.1:0-25569 GCF_002375325.1 Marinobacter sp. UBA3604 | reverse complement strand
GGGTTTGTCAGCAATCTGAGCCCCCGCTAAGCGGGGGCTTTTCTGTTAACGAGTTGCAAAAAGCAGTGAAATAGAACAATAAAACATGGAATTACGTTTACTTTTTCAACTACTATTAAAGTCACTATAAGAATCGTCCATTTTTTAGGCATCGAGGCTTTCGAGTGGCCCTGAGCTTTATTAAAAGCTTTCTGAATCGTTCCGATAAACGGCAGCACATCTATCTGGAAATTCGTCCTGACGGCATCGCGTGGGCGGAATCCGGAGGTAGCGCGGCTTTTGCCGATTGCTTGCCGGCAAAGCGTGAGTCTGTTCTCCGGGCATTGGTCGGCGAGCGCGCCTGGGCGGGTGTCGATACCACTCTGGTTTTACCGATGGATCAATACCAGGTGTTCCAGTTGGAGCGCCCTGAGGGCGTGGAAGACTCGGAGCTTGGTGATGCCCTGAAGTGGAAACTCAAGGACATTCTCGATTTCAATCCGTCCGATGCAGTCTGCGATGTGTTTCCGTTTCCGGAAGATGCTTCTCGTGGCCGCGGGGACCTGGTTAACGTGGTTGCTGCCAGGAAGTCTCTCGTTAGTGAGCTGGTTGCTCTGGTCGAGGCATGCGATCTGGCATTGATTTCCATTGATATCGCCGAGTTGGCTCTGCGTAACCTGGTGCCCCGTATTGATCCCGATCATCGGGGGGCGGCCGTGGTGCACATGCGCGAGCGGTTCGGGCAGATGATCGTCTGTAAAGGCGAAACACTGTACCTGTCGCGACGGCTGGACGTGACTTCGGATGACCTCCGGGATGCAGCGCGGCAGGAAAATGCCGTGCAGTCTTTGGCCCTTGAGATGCAACGCTCCCTCGATTATTACGAAAGCCAGTTGGGGCAGGTGCCCCCTGCCGTCATTCGCCTGGTGGCGCGTGATAACCTGATGCCATTGCCCTCCATGCTTGCCTCCTATGTAGCCGCCACTGTTGAAGCGCTGGATTGGGCGCCTTACGGTCTTGATGAGCCCCTGGATAGCCGCTGCCTGGTTGCCTGGGGCGCAAGCCTGTTGCCGACCGGCAAGGGGGCGAAATGATTCAGCAGGTCAACCTCTATACCGATGAACTCCGTCCCCGAAAGGAAAAACTGCAGGCCCGGATGGCGTTGTCCATTCTGGCCCTGGCGCTGGTTGTGATCGTGGTTTCCGCAGGGGTTGTCCGATATCAGGCGTCGCACTTGCAGGCGCAGGTCGATTCGCGGCAGGCTCAGAATGCTCAGCTACAGCGTGCGGTGGAACAATTGACCACTGAGGCGGAAGCCCGCCAACCCGACCCTGAGGTTGAAGCCGCCCTTGAGCGTGTAACCGCGACGCTGGCACGAAGGCAGCGATTGCTGAGTCGTGTGGAGGACCTTGTGGCCAGCGAGGCTGCGGGGTTTTCAGCACAGCTGTCGGCATTAGCCCGACAGGTGCCGCAAGGACTCTGGCTGACCCGCATCCGTCTGGACGGTCATCAGGGGAATGTTGCGTTGGCTGGCAGGTCGCAGTCTGGGCGACTTGTGCCGATATACCTCGAAAAGCTTAGCGGGGAGCCCGCCTTCGTGGGCAAGACCTTCGGCAGCTTCCGGCTTGACCGAGAGGAAGACGGGCGCTGGATCGAGTTTCAGGTTGCCACGGACAGGAACTGGGAGGGTGCTGAATGAAACAGGCCTTTCGTCAGCAATTTGATAGAGGCACTGCCTGGTTCGATGACCGCCCTGTTCGCGAGCGGGCAATGATTACTGTAACCGCCGTGGTCCTGGTTCTTTTTGTTGGCTGGGAACTGTGTGTAGCGCCTGTGATGGGCCGCAACGACCAGCTCCAGTCCCGCCTGGATTCTTTGGCCAACACTCAGGCGTCGTTGCTTGAGCAACAACAGGTGTTAACCGCACGCTTGTCCTCCGACCCGTCCCAACAAATTCGGGACAGGCTCGCGGCGCGCCAGCAGCGTCTTGACCAACTCGATGAGGAACTGGCCAAAACCACCGGACGGCTGATCGCGCCGAGGGCCATGGTGGGATTATTGCGGGACATCCTGGCGGCCCAGGACGAACTTGAGCTGCTGGGTGTTGAATTGATGCCGCCTGTGCCCGTATTTGAGGACGGTCCCGGCACGCCAGAAGACACTAACAGCAATGACAACAATGAAACCCGTGAGCCGTTGCTGTTCGCACACGATGCGGAAATTGCCATTCGTGGAGGCTATATGGACGTGCTGGCTTACCTCGAGACCCTTGAAGCCATGGACGCCCGCCTCGGTTGGGTGCTGCTTGACTATGATGTCAGTGAGTATCCGCACAACGAGATCCGGGTTCGGGTCAGGACATTGAGCCTGGACCGCGCATGGTTGGGAGTCTGAAATGAGGGTGTTGCTGATCGTATGGATGTTGGCTGCCGGGTATGCCTTTGCCCTTGAGGATCCAACCCGGCCGAGCGGCTTTTCAGGCAGTGCGCCACAGTCAGAACCGGCGAGGGAGTTTTCACTGGCGTCGATATTTATTGGCAATAATCGCAGGTTGGCGGTTATCGATGGAGAGGCCCGCAGGGAAGGGCAGGCGTTTGAGGGGGTTCGCATTCGGCGGATTTACCCCGACCGGGTTGAGCTGGTTGATCAGGGAAGAGTGCGCGTTCTACGCCTGGACCCCCTTCCGCAAGTGCGGAGTTCGCAATGACAGACAAACGAGCTGCTATGACACTGAATCGAACGTTTTTGACCGTGCTGCTGGCAACGTCACTGGCCGCCTGCAGCAATAACCCGCTGATGCGCACCAGCCAGGCCACCTCAACGGACGCTGCCCAGTCGATTGATGACGCGCTGGCGGAGGCCGAAGCCAAATCCGCGTTGCAGCGTGCCGAGCGGGAACAGGCCGCGCGGGCAGGTGTTCCGGAAGAAGTCAGTGCGGCCCTGATGCCGTCGCTGTCTGCTGACACGGATGACGAGGAACGGTTCGATGTCGATGCCCGTGGCCTTGCCGCCGGCCCGTTCTTCGAAGCACTGGTGGATGGTAGCCGGTATAACGTGGTGGTTCATCCCGGTGTTGACGCGGTTGTTGACCTGAGGCTCCGGGACGTGACTGTCCCTGAAGTTATGGATATCGCCAGCGACCTCTATGGCCTGGATATTCAGCGCAACGGGCGACTGTTTCAGGTAAAGGCAGAAAGCGTCCAGACTCGGATGTTCCCGATCGACTACCTGCACTTCAAGCGCAGTGGCGGCTCCGAAACCCGTGTCAGTTCAGGGCAGGTCAGCAGTTCACGTGACAATTCAACCGGTGCGGGTACGTCGCAGGACAATTCCGACAACACTTCAACGGCGAATCTCGTTGGCACTCGCATCTCCACCGAGACCGAGTCCGATTTCTGGACCGATATTCAGCGCGCGCTGCAAATGATCGTAGGGTCAGAGAGCGGCAATCAGGTGATCATCAATCCCGGCGCGGGGCTGGTGATGGTGCGCTCCGATGGAAAGTCCCTGGCGCAGGTGGAAGAGTACCTTCGCCGAACTCAGTTGATTATGCAACGGCAAGTGGTGCTGGAAGCCAAGATCCTGGAGATTGGTCTGAACGAAGGCTATCAGCAAGGCATTAACTGGGCAGATATCCAGAGTGCGTCAAGCGTGACCGCATCGGATGGCTTGCCGGAAGATTTTACCGCACAGGCTCTGGCAGGGCAGGTGATTACTACCTCAGATATCGGTGGGTTGTTCTCGGCCAGCGTCCGGGCGGGTGACTTTACCGGGTTGATCGAATTGCTTGGCGAGCAGGGCAACGTGCAGATTCTCTCCAGCCCCCGAATTTCGACCGTCAACAATCAAAAGGCGGTTATCAAGGTTGGCACCGACGAGTTTTTCGTAACGGACATCGACTTCAACAACAACAACTCGGCAGTGACAGCCACTGACCGGACTTCCACCTCAGTGGAACTGACTCCGTTTTTCTCCGGGATTTCTCTCGACGTTACCCCACAGATTTCAGAAGACGGCGCCATTACCCTGCACGTGCACCCCTCCGTGAGTGAGGTGAATGACCAGAAGAAGGTGATCACGGTGGGTGACCGGGACGTCACGCTGCCTTTGGCACTAAGCACGGTTCGCGAGACCGACAGTGTGATCCGCGCCGAAAGTGGCCAGATTGTGGTGATTGGCGGATTGATCCAGAACACCAGCGAAGACAACAACTCGGCAGTGCCCTTCTTCAGTGAAATTCCCCTGTTGGGAGAGTTGTTTAAACAGCGCCGGTTCCAGTCTCGCAAGAGCGAGCTGGTCATCCTGTTGCGCCCCGTGGTTGCCGGCAGCCAGCAGATGAATGCGGATGTATCGGCCAGTCGCGACCGGATGCGGGTTCTGCGGGAACTGCTGGAGTCTTCCGAGTCTGTGAAACCCCAACCGGAGAAAGCCAGGCGCTAGCATGTACGAAGCTCATTTCGGACTGCAGGAAGCACCGTTTGCATTGACGCCCAACACCCGGTATTTCCTCCGGGCACGCAGCCACAGCGATGCGCTGGAACTGCTGTTGGTGGCCTTGCGTGAGCGGGAAGGCTTTATAAAAATCACCGGCGAGGTTGGTACCGGCAAAACCCTGCTGTGCCGGTTGTTGCTCAATGAACTGGAGCGGGATGCCCATACGGCCTACATTCCCAACCCGCACCTGACACCGGAGACCCTCTACGAGGCAGTGGCCGAGGAACTGGGTGTGGACGTTGGGCGATGCGCCAACACCCACCAGATACTGAAAGCTCTGAACGAGCGCCTGATTGCGCTGGCCATGGAGCAACGCCAGGTGGTGCTGGTGATTGATGAAGCCCAGGCCATGCCCGAGGAAACCATCGAGGCGCTGCGTCTGTTGACCAATCTGGAAACCGAAAGTGCCCGGCTATTACAAGTGGTGCTGTTCGGGCAACCGGAACTGGACCAGATACTCCAACGAGACAGCATGAGGCAGCTACGGCAACGGATTACGTTCCAGTACCGTCTGGCGCCGTTGGACAAGGTGTCGGTGGCACAGTATCTCAGGCATCGCCTGTCCCAGGCGGGGTACAACGGCGGTGATCTGTTTGCACCCTCCGCGCTGCGTTTGATTTCCCGCTCATCCGGTGGCATCCCGCGGTTGGTCAATATTATCGCCCATAAGTCCCTGTTGTCAGCGTGGGGCCGGGGCGACCACCAGGTCAGCCGCTGGCACGTGATGCAAGCGGTCAGGGACACTGACAGCGCCCGCGTGCCCAACCTTCTGGTGAGGTGGCTATGAGTTTGCTTAATGATGCACTGCGGGCTGCCGAGCAGCGCCAGGACAGGCCTGTGGCGCCCGGAGTCTATGCAGGTGGTCAGGCGCAGGCTGGCAATCGCAAGCCCGTGTTTATGATTGTGTTGGTGGTTCTGGCGATCGTCGTTGCTGGCCTTGGTGGCTACTGGCTGTTCTCGATCAACTCCTCTTCTGCCTCCGCAGAAACGGCGGAAGCCGAAAAGCCATTGTCGTCGCCTGCAATGGTTGAGCCGGAACCGGTTCAAATACAGGCATCCACCCCGCAGACACCCGCGTCACAAAACCCGGCGCCAGAGCCGTTGTCACCGGAACCGCTGTCACCGGAACCCATGGAACCCGACACCACGCAGCAGGAGCCAGCCCAGTCGCCCCCTGCCTCGGTGGCGAAAAGGGAAAAGGTTGAACCGTCATCGACGGAGCCAGAGAAAGAGGCAGAAACAGAAGCTAAGGAAACGGAACCCGAAAAGACTGCCATGGCTGATGTGAAACAGGTGCCGGAAACGCCGGCTGCGACCGATCGCAGCACTGCAAGGGACCTGGAAAGGTTGGTGGCGCAGGGCCGTATTACCGACGCAGAGCGCCGTCTTGCGGCCCTGACCCGGGAGCAGGACGCCCCCCGCAGCCGCTATGTGGTTGCCAGGGCATTGCTGGTTGATGGCAAACAGGATCAGGCCCTTGGCTGGCTGCCCGCGGAGGTTACCGCACAAAACCCGGCTTTGCGTTTGCTGAGAGCAAGGGCCCTGCACGCCAACAATGATCTGGGTGCGGCCCTCAACACACTGACGTCGAGCATTCCGCCTGTGGAAGGACATGCCGAATACCGCGTTACGCTGGCAACGTTGCTGCAACAACAAGGTGACAGTGCAGAAGCCGCCCGGCACTGGGCGGTACTGATTGCCTGGGATGACAGCCAGGCTCCCTGGTGGGTGGGGCTGGCGATTTCCCTCGAGACACAGGGCGAGCTGGCCGGAGCGGCCAGGGCCTACCGGCAGGCAGCCGAACTTCCGGGATTGCCCCGGTCGTTGGCCGACTACGTACAGCAACGCCTGCAGGCATTGCGGGCAGGATGATCCATGGCTGAAGCAAAGAAAAAAATCCGCATAGGCGACCTGCTGGTCCAGAACGATGTCATCACTGAGCAACAGTTGATGACCGCCTTGCGTGAGCAGAAAAATACCGGACGCAAGCTGGGCCGTACCCTGATCGATCTGGGCTATGTGGAAGAGGACAACCTCCTCAACATCCTGTCACGCCAACTGGATGTGCCATTCGTTCAGTTGCGCCACTTCCAGTTCAACAACGAGCTGGTCAAGAAGCTGCCGGAAGCCATGGCCCGCCGTTTCCGCAGCATCGTATTGGCGGAACAGAGCGGCGAATTGCTGGTAGGTATGGCCGACCCGCTCGACATCTTCGCCTACGACGAACTGGTGCGGGTGCTGAAACAGCCGATCAAGCAGGCCGTTGTGCGGGAAAGCGAACTGCTGAATACCCTCGATCTGGTGTATCGCCGTACTGACGAAATTGCCTCGCTGGCGGAAGAACTGGAAGACGAACTGGGCGACGATGCTTTTGACCTGGCGGACCTCAGCGCTGAGTCCGAAAGCGCGGAAGCACCTGTGGTAAAGCTTCTGCAGACGCTGTTTGAAGATGCCGTGCAGGCCCGCAGCTCCGACATTCACATTGAACCTGACGAGACCGTGGTACGTATTCGCCAACGGGTGGATGGCGTGCTGCAGGAACAGGTGATGAAGGAAAAGCGGGTTAACTCCGCTCTGGTGCTACGCCTTAAACTGATGGCTGGCCTGAACATTTCCGAGAAGCGGATTCCCCAGGATGGCCGCTTCAATATCCGCGTAAAGGGCCGCAGCATCGATGTGCGGGTTTCCACCATGCCGGTTCAGTACGGCGAGTCGGTGGTCATGCGTTTGCTGGACCAGAGCCAGGGCATGCTGAACCTGGACGTCACCGGCATGCCGGAAACGCTGCTCGAAAACTTCCGCCGTATGATCAAGAAGCCCCATGGCATGATCCTGGTCACCGGCCCGACCGGTAGCGGTAAGACCACAACCCTTTATGGCGCGCTAACCGAACTCAACCGTCCGGAAGTCAAAATCATCACCGCAGAAGACCCGGTGGAGTACCGGCTGCCGCGCATTACCCAGGTGCAGGTAAACCCGAAAATCGGCCTGGAATTCGCCAGTGTACTGCGCGCCGCGCTGCGCCAGGACCCGGACGTGATCCTGGTGGGCGAGATGCGGGACCATGAAACCGCCGAGATTGGCCTGCGTGCGGCGATGACCGGCCATCTGGTGCTCTCGACGCTGCACACCAACGACTCCATCAGCAGTGCCATGCGACTGATCGATATGGGCGTGGAGCCTTTCCTGGTGGCCAGTTCTCTGCTTGGGGTCGTTGCCCAGCGGCTGGTGCGCAAGATTTGTGAGAACTGTCGCGAGGCCTACGAGCCCACCAGTCAGGAAAAAGTCTGGCTGAACCAGTTCGATCTTGATCCGCTCGACCTGGAGGCCGGGTTCGTACATGGTCGTGGTTGCTACCAGTGCAGCAATAGTGGGTACCGGGGGCGTCTGGGGGTGTACGAAATGCTGGAAATGAACGAGGGAATGCTGGACGCACTGCGCCGCCAGGACATCGCCGGTTTTACCCGGGAAGCGCGCAGGAGCCACCTTTACCGGCCGCTTGGTCTTTGTGCCATGGATTTTGCGCTGCAGGGTGTCACTACCCTGGAAGAAGTGGCCCGAGTGGCGGCGACCTCTGAGGGCGACGTGTCCCTGGAAGAGGTGCCGGTGCTCTCTCAAACCTCTGGTAACAGCGATGCCGACAACCCTGCTCCCAATGAGGGAGATGTCTGATGCAGTTTACGTACCGGGGTAAGGACAGCAGAGGAGCCGTGCAGCAGGGAGCGCTGGCTGCGCCGAGCCCCGAGGCGGCAGCGTCCGAACTCATGCGGCGGGGCATCACACCCCTGGCGATCCATGAGCAGGCACAAGGCGAATCCATTAGCGACCGGCTGAACAACTTGCCGCTGTTCCGCAAGAAAATCACCCTGGACGAACTGATTGTATTCTGCCGTCAGATGCATGCGTTGACCAAGGCTGGCATCCCGTTGATACGAACCATGCGTGGCCTGGCGGACACGACGCGCTCGCCCGCGCTCAGCGAAGTGCTGGACGACGTAACGGATCGCCTCGAGGCCGGCACCACAATGGCCAGCGCCATGCAGGCGCACCCCAAGGTGTTTCCGGATCTGTTTATCGCCATGATCCACGTGGGGGAGAACACCGGGCAACTGGACGACGCCTTCAAGCGGTTGTCTGAGATCCTCGAACTGGAGCGCGACACCAAACGGCGCCTTAAGCAGGCCATGCGTTATCCCACCTTTGTGATGATTGCCCTGTTTGGGGCGCTGATGGTGGTGAACTTCCTGGTGATTCCGAAGTTTTCGGCGGTCTTCAACAAACTGGGCGCCGACCTGCCATTCCTGACCCAGATACTTGTTGGTACCTCAAATTTTTTATTGGGCTACTGGTACATCGTACTGTTCGGTATGGCTGCAACGGCGATATTGGTGAGGCAGTGGAAAAACACAGACCAGGGACGCCTGACCTGGGACCGCTACAAACTGAAAATGCCTATTATCGGGCCGCTACTGGAGCTGATCACCCTAAGCCGGTTTGCCCGTAACTTCGCCAGTATGCTGTCTGCGGGCATGCCCGTGACCCATGCGTTGACCGTGGTTGCAGACGCCACGGATAACGCCTGGATATCCAAACACATCAAGGACATGCGGGTCGGTATCGAACGCGGTGAAAGCCTGCTGCGGACGGCCCGGCAGAGCGACATGTTCACGCCGCTGATCCTGCAGATGATTGCGGTTGGTGAGGAAACCGGTTCGGTGGACGACATGCTGGTGAACGTGGCGGATTTCTACGACGAAGACGTGGACTACGGACTCAAGCGGCTGGCGGAATCCATCGAACCGATACTGATCGTGGCCATGGGTATCCTGGTTCTCATTCTTGCTCTGGGCGTGTTCCTGCCCATATGGGACCTGGGAGCGGCCGCCATGGGGCGTGGGTGAATGACTGGCCAGAAGTATTCGGCGATGTCGGTGCTGATCAACTCACATCGCCTGAGAGTTCTGGTGGCCCTGTGCATCCTTTTTACCCTCTGGTGGGTATTACTGGGAGTTGCAGAGCGGGAAGCCGGCAGGGCAGAACAACAAGGTACACGGCTGATGCTCAACCAGATCAGAAGTGTACTGGTGGTAAAAGGGGCGGAGATTCGCCTGCAGGAAGGGGCCGACTTCAGGGCCTTGGCGGGCAGAAATCCGTTCGAATGGTTTGGATCGGAACCGGCCCGGTATGATGGCATCTGTCATGATGAGTCGCCGGAACCTGGCCGGTGGTGTTTCAAGCTGTTACAAACCGGCGATAAAGGCTACAAAAAAGACACGGCAAGCGCGCAGGGACAGGTTATATTTCAACCACGCCAGCCGATAACCCTTGGAGACAGGCAGGGAAGCGGCGACACACCCATGGCATGGGTTGTGGCGGTCGAGTTCACGGACAGAAACGGCAACGGACGCCTTGATGAACAGGATCTCCAGTCCGGGCTGAGATTGCAGCCGGTGGAGACGCAAAACGATCGTGCCGAACACTGATAACAAGCCTCAGGGAGGCCACACTATGAGGGCAATGACACTGAAAGCGCGCCAGACAAAGGGGTTTACCCTGATTGAGCTGGTGGTGGTGATCTCCATACTCGCCATTCTTGCAGCCTTTGCGTTGCCAAGATTCGCCGAACTGTCGGACGAGGCCCACCGGGCAAGCATCCAGGGCACCTCGGGCGCCTACGCCGCTGCTGTTGCACTGGTTCGTGCCCAGTGGACCGCCCGTGGCGCCGCTGGCGCGCAAACTAATCTGCCCGGCTTTGGCGAGGAAAACGTCGACGTGAGTGCTGACGGTTGGCCAACGGGCGTAGGTGGCAACACCGACCCGACCGCCATGAGTGCCACAGAGTGCCAAAACCTCTGGCTGGCCCTGATGCAGTCAAACGCGCCGACCGTGGCAACGTCCGGAGATACAACCGATTACACAGCAAGCGCAAGCGGCTCCGTGTGTACCTATGAGTACAACCTCAACGGTGGCACGGACAACATTCAATACGACGCCGACAGCGGCGAAGTGATTCGGGTTATCAATTAATCCATTTTAAAGCAGCAAAAGCAGGAGAAGACCATGAATATGATGAACCAGATGGCAGCAAGAAAAGAGAAAGGTTTCACCCTTATTGAACTGGTGATGGTGATTGTGATTTTGGGTATTTTGGCGGCGTTTGCGTTGCCGAGGTTTGCGGATTTTGGATCCGATGCTCGTTCGGCAGCACTTGAAGGCGGTGTCGGTTCTGTGAAATCAGCAGCGGCAATCGCCCACTCCCGCTGGGTTGCGAACGGCAGTGTTGCGAGCCAGGCGGTTAATCTGGATGGCGCTAACGGAATCACCATGTCCGCAGAGGGCTATCCGACAAACGATGCTGCTGGTATTGGTACCGCTGCGCAATTAGACGCAAACGATTTTGTGTTCAGTGGTGGAAATATCGAACTGGTATCAGCAGAGGATACCGATGGGAACGGGACTGTAGATTGTAACTTCACATATGACCCTTCGACCGGTGGCGTGACAGCTCGAGCAACCGCTGATTGCTAAGCAATTGTAGTGGTGTAGGTCGAATTAGCGACTCTCTAATTCGACCTGAGTACTGCAGCTACGGTAAATCCGGGAGAGGGGCATGAGAAAAAGAATCGCCCCGATGTCATCGGGGTTCACCCTTGTAGAGCTGGTCATGGTCATCATCCTGATCGGGGTTCTCTCCGCTCTGGGTGTTGGCCTGTTTGCCAGCCGCTCCGCCTTTTCTCCTCTTCTTGTTACCCAGCAACTGTCGTCCGCCACGCTGCTTGCCCAGCAGGCGGCGCTGGCAGGGAACAGCGCTGACACGCTGACCATTCGCCAGACCGGCGACGAACTCAGGTTTTCAGCCGCCTCCTCACAATTCATCCTGAAGCGCAGTGGCTCAACACTGGCCTATCGCGTAGCGAATGCGGCCTATACCAATGTTCCTGCTGGCGGCCTGACGGTGGGCTTTGACGGCTTTGGCCGGGTCGCATCCCCGACGGCCAGAGCCAACATTGATTTCCGTGTTACTGGCGATAGCACGTTCAATCTCTGCCTCAGTTCCCTGGGCGCGGTTTATGACGGGACCTGTCCATGACCAGGCCAGTCAAATACGGGCGCACCCAGAAAGGTGCCACACTGGTCGAGCTGGTGATCACCATTGTTATTATCAGCGTCGCTATTGCCGGGGTAGTGGGTGCGTTTGCGCTTATCTCCGGGCGTAGTGCGGATCCATTGAATCAGACCCGGGCTGTTGCACTCGCGCAGATTTACATGGACGAAATTCTCAGCCGACGGTATGACGAAAACACACCCGTAGGTGGGTTTCCGAGAGAGCCGGGTTGCACCATAAACACTGAAGAAGGCAGTCGCGCCGATTACGACGACGTTGATGACTATAACGAGATTACCGATGCGGTCCCGGAGAATGCCGAAGGCACTGGCCTGGCCGCGGACTACGCCGGCTTTCAGGTGTCAGTTGCCATCGAGTGCGCCGGCGATGAAATCGGGCTTGCGGCTGATGAAGCCAAACGCATCGATTTGACGATTACAGACCCTAGCGGTCAGAGCTACGATTTCTCCGTATACAGGGCGAACTACTGATGCCTCGCCAGTCTGGATACACATTGATTGAGCTGATCATGGTGATTGTGCTGCTGAGTATCGTGGCCACGGTGTCGGTGCGGTTTGTCGGCCTGTCGACCCAGGGCGCGCTGGATACCAGCGCCCGTCAGTTGCGAGCACTCCAGTCCGTGGTGATCAGTGAACAGCTGACCCGTGACTTGCGGGAGGCCTTTCCGTTGTCGGTTCGAAGTACCGGCTCTTGCATCGAGTGGTTGCCTATGGAGGCGGGAACTAGTTATCTCAACCTACCGGCCACTGAAGTGAGCCAAATCGAGATTGCTGAGTTTGCTCAGCCTCCTGTTGTCAGTAACAGGCGTGTGGTTATCTATGGTTACGGGACCACGACGGGGGATATCTATACTGGCGCTAATCCTGGCCCGGTCTCCTCACTGATTTCTGGCGTTAACAATACGGCAGTCCCGGGCTCGCCGGCCACCATAAGCCTGTCGGCCAGCCATCGTTTTACTTCAACTTCGCCAGCGCGGCGCCTGTTCCTTGTGGGTGAGCCGGTGAGTATTTGTCAGAGCGGCCGCTTTCTGTATCGCTATAGCGGGTATGCGCCGACGTCCACTCAGCCTGATCCTCCTCCGGTTACACCGGAAGTACTGGCGGCCAGCGTAACCGGAACCGTCGATTTCCGGTTCCTGCCTGCAACCCTGCAACGGGCAGCGGTGGTTCAGTTTACGTTTGATCTTTTAAGCGCCGATGGCAGCGAAACCACAACCGTCAGCCAGGAGGTCCAGATCCGTAATGTACCCTGACCAATACTGGAACCGACAGCGTGGTGCGGGGTTGCCAATCGCCCTCTTTATCATCACCGTTTTAGCTTTGATTGTAACCAGCATGGCGCAGCAACAGGAAAGTACCGGCGCGGCTGTCAGTCAGCAGATTTTGTCTCAACGCGCGTTCTACGCGGCGGAAAGCGGAGCTCAGGCAGCGGTCACCGAGGCACTTTATGGCAGTGGCTGTGGGTCAGTGCCGGGGTCTCTGAGTTTTACAGGGCGAGGCCTCAATGGCTGTAGCACCAGTCTCAGTTGCTCCGTTGTGCGGGCTGATATTGAAGGCGATGCCGCTGACGAAGATGTTTATACCCTGGTCAGCACCGGACAATGTGGCGTAGGCACCGAGCAGGCCACGCGAGAGATTGAGGTACGTGTGCGATGAAGGTAGCGGGTTTCTGGTTTGTGTTTTTTTTGTCTGTTGCTGTTGCCCCCGCGCACGGTACGATTACCGTCTCCGCGAATGGTAACTCGAATGGACCGGTGACGGTAGACGTGGGCGATTCTGTCTCCATTGAGGTTGTGGCTACCAATTGCACAAACGTGCAAGGCAATAACTCAGCTTGGCGTGACAACTGGGTGAACGCCGGCAATCCGGAAGAAGAAATATATGCCACCAGTCCTTGCACGGTGCCATCACTGAATCGAACGACTAGTTTTGATACGCCGGGCACTTACACGGTAGCGTTTTTCTCTGAGTACTGCCGAAACTATCGGAATGGCGGCCAGTGCAACCCCCGATGGATCGAAGATCAACGTGGGAGTATTGAGATTGTCGTTCAGGACCCGAACGCACTCACCTGTTTTAACGACGATTACACCAGCGGACAGCTCAATGGGGACGACTGGGTAACCTCCGTTTCATTGGGAAGTTTTACTCCACAGATTGTTAACGGCCGGCTCCGAATGACAGAGGCTCGCGGAAACCAGGCAACGGCGGCCACGTTGCAGCGGGAAATTCCTGGCGCTGAAAACCTTGTTATTCTGGAGTTTAACTATTACGCATACGGGGGCAGTGGCGCAGACGGCCTTGCCATTGCGTTGTCGGATTCGGTTGTAACCCCGCAACCTGGCAGTTACGGGGGGTCCCTTGGCTATGCACAGCGTAATAATGGTGACCCCGGGTTTGCAGGTGGCTGGCTGGGCATCGGTTTGGATGAGTACGGTAACTTTTCCAATAGCAACGAAGGGCGCCAGGGTGGACGAAATGGACGGACACTGGATTCAGTCGCCATTCGTGGCGCGGCTCCCGATTACCGTTTCATGCGGGCCACTGATCGCCTGACACCTGGCATTGACACGCCGAACACCAATAACCCGGACGCCCAGCGGTATCGCATCATCATTGACTCCAGGGAATCCGGAGAAGCCATTGTGTCGGTAGAACGGGATCTGACCGGTACCGGCAACAACTACGACATGCTAATCCCACCGTTCAATGCGTTGAACGAGCCAGGGCAACCGGCGGTGCCGGAGAACTTCCTGCTGTCGCTGACGGGCTCCACCGGCGGGGCAACCAACATCCATGAGCTCGACCAGTTTCAGCTATGTGCGCTCAAGCTTAATCCGGTGGGTGAGCAAGTGGATCACTTCGAAATCCGCCATGACGGGGTGGCGCTTACGTGCCAGCCTGAAACGGTCACCGTCCGCGCCTGCGCCAATGCCAGTTGCGATCAACTGTTCACTGATCCGGTTGAGGCAACTCTCGAGCCTCTGGACGGCTGGCAGAGCGGTAACGTTGTCAGTTTTTCCGGGGGGGCCGGGGAGGCAACCCTGGCAAATAGAGTTGCTGGCGTCGTTGAGCTGGATGTTATTGGTTCCCGCCCCTCTACACGCCCCCAAGCGGTGACGCTGTGTCAGATAGGCGCGGGCAATCTGTCGGCGGCGAATTGCGAGATCGAGTTTTTTGACTCGGGGCTGGCCTTCGATATACCGAACCTGACTTCCCACCGTCCGTCTGGTCCCATTGAAGTGCAGGCGGTGCGGCGGGACGACGTAACCCAAGCCTGCGTGCCCGCGTTTGAGAACGTTGAGAAGCCGGTTCGTTTCTGGTCAACCTACGTGGACCCGGGCCCGAGCGGTCGCCCTGTCAGTCGTGCCCTTTCGGTGGATGGCGGCGATATCAGTGGCGACGGTAGCAATCCTACGATACTTGATCTTGACTTTGGCGCTGATGGTATTGCGGAAATCGATGTTCAATATCCTGATGCCGGTAATATGCAACTGAACGCCGAGTATCGCGGTTCTGCGGCAACGGACGACGCGGGGCTGGTGATGCCCGGTGCCGATCAGTTTGTCAGTGTACCGGCGGGCTTTTGTGTCCGAACAGGCGGCGAATGCTCAGACGGGGATGCCTCTTGCCCTCTGTTTGTGAAAGCCGAGGAAGACTTCAATCTATCGATTACAGCCGTCGGGTGGGAAGAAGAAAGTGACGTTAGCCTCTGCGAGGGCAATCCGGTAACACCCAACTTCCGTCTGTCGGACATTCCGCTGTCATCGGAGGTAGTTGCACCATCGGGCGGTGACGATGGCATAGTCACGCCATTGATCTATTCCCATACTCGTTCGGCAGATGCTACTGAGACGGTCAGTGTGAATGTGTCGGAAGTGGGTGTTTTTCGGTTCAAGGCAGATCCGGGCACGGGTACCTATCTTGGATTGACGGCGCCGGGTGGAAGCAGTGGTCCAACCGGTCGTTTCTATCCCGACCGTTTTGAGGTGACCGTTGATCCGGGTGAACTGGGTCCAGGCGAACTGGAAGCGGGATGTACAGTGGCTACGTCGTTTTCTTACATCGGGTTGGACATGGTGTGGGAACTGGTTCCGAGTCTGACGATTGAACCGGTATCCGTTGAGGGAAACCGCACGCTCAACTACACGGAGCCGGGTTTTCAGCGGCTTTCCACCGCAGGAATCAGTCGAACAGCACCTGCGGCTGATTCCACTGTGTTGAACCGCGATGGCAGTCCATTGGCGGTCACTGTCGTTTCGGGGGGCGGAACGCTAAGGGGTGATGAGCCTGACCCTGGCCTGTTGCAGTTTGACTACGCCAGTGATGACACGGTCACCTACAATAAGGTCCCGGAAGCCCGCGTTCCCTTGTTTGACCCCGCTTTGGAATACAGTGTTACTGATATCGTGGATTCGGACGGAGTGGCCGGTGCTGGCGCCCCCTACCTCTTTACACCGGCCGCGAATTTCGACGTGCGCTACGGTCGCCTGTCCATGGAAAACGTGTCTGGCCCGGAGAACATTGACGAACTCCCGATGCCCTTCCAAGTGGAATACTGGAATGGCTCCCGATTTGTGGTAAATACGGCTGACAGTTGCACGGGCTGGACAACAGACAATATCGGTGGCACCGCGGCGCACCATACCCTGGCTTCAGATTCCGGTACTTTCAATGCAGGAGAGGCTGGCCCGCTTCGGCTGGCGCCGGCGGGTTCGCAGGGGACAGACACGCTGACGTGGGCCGTAGCTGACTGGCTAAAGGACGACTTCAACGGCGACGGCTCACTTGAGGATCCCTCAGCCCTGGCCACCTTCGGCGTCTACCGTGGCCATGACCGCGTTATCTACTGGCAGGAGAAATAGCGGGAAGGGGGCTCAGTCCTCCTCCCCCTCCGGGTGATCCATCCCGAGTTCATTAATCTTGCGGGTCAAGGTATTCCGTCCCCAGCCTAGCAGGATGGAGGCATCACGCCGGCGCCCGCCGGTGTGCTTCAACGCGGTCTCGATCATGATGCGCTCAAACTCCGGCACGGCGGTATCGAGAATGCCTTTGTGGCCGCGTTTGAGCTCCTGTTCCGACCAGTTGCGCAGGCCTTCCTGCCAAGTCTGGCCGGTGGCCGGCGCTTCGGCCTGCTGCATCAGCTCGGGCGGCAGGTCATCGATGTGAACCTCGCGGCCACTGGCCATCACCGTCAGCCAGCGACAGGTGTTCTCAAGCTGGCGGACGTTGCCGGGCCAGGGCAGGGTGGTGAGGTATTCTTCGGCTTCCGGGCGCAGTATTTTGGTTTCCACTGCCAGTTCCCGGGCAGCCCGCTTGAGGAAATGTTCCATTAACCGCGGGATGTCCTCGCGGCGCTCCGCGAGTTTTGGCAAGTGCACCCGGATAACATTCAGGCGATGGAACAAATCTTCCCGAAAGGTGCCCGCCTGGACGAGCTTTTCCAGGTCCTGGTGTGTAGCCGCGATGATGCGGACGTCCACTTTGATAGGCGTGGTGCCGCCCACCCGATAGAACTCCCCATCCGCAAGCACCCGCAATAACCGTGTCTGGGTGTCGGCGGGCATATCACCGATCTCGTCGAGGAACAGGGTGCCTCCGTTGGATTGCTCGAAGCGACCCTGCCTGGCGGCAGCCGCTCCGGTGAAGGCGCCTTTCTCATGGCCAAACAGCTCGGACTCAATCAGGTCCTTTGGAATCGCGGCCATGTTGAGTGCGATAAAAGGGTGGCTGGCCCGGGGGCTGTGGTTGTGAAGGGCCTGGGCAACCAGTTCCTTACCGGTACCACTTTCGCCATTGATCAGTACGGTGATGTTGGAGTGGGACAATCGGCCGATGGCCCTGAACACCTCCTGCATCGCAGGCGCTTCACCAATGATTTCGGCATTTCTCTGTGCGCTTTCGGCTTGCGGCTCCGAGGTGGCCCGGCGTTCGTGGCTGTGAGCAACGGCCCGCTTCACCAGTGCGACGGCATCATCCACGTCAAACGGTTTTGGAAGGTACTCGAAGGCGCCCGTCTGGTAGCTGGTCACCGCGCTTTCCAGGTCGGAATGGGCGGTCATGATGATCACCGGCAGATCCGGGTGTGAGTCAACAATCTGTGAGAGCAAGGTGATGCCGTCGACGCCGGGCATACGGATGTCGCTGATGATGGCATCGGGCTGTTCGTGCTCCAGCCTCATCATGATGCTTTCGCCACTTTCAAACACCCGGGGCTGCATACCGGCCTGGTTCAGGGCGCGCTCCAGCACCCAACGTATACTGCGATCGTCGTCAATTATCCAGACGTTTGCCGGTTGGCTCATTGGTTTTCCTCCAGAGGCAGGAAGATGATGAAGTCGGTTTTTCCGGGCTCGCTCTCGCATTCAACAAGCCCGTGATGTTGCCCGATGATGCTTTGGGTGATGGAGAGGCCGAGGCCTGTGCCGCTGGCTCGCCCACTGATCATCGGGTAGAAAACGTTTTGCAACAGATCCGGTGGTATGCCCGGGCCGTTATCAATCACATCCACGCGGCACACCAGGCGATGGCGTTTGTGGCCGATGGTGAACTGTCGCAATGCGCGTGTGCGGAAGGTGATCGTCGGCTGTTCGTCGCCGGTCATCTCCGCCTGGTTCTCGAACGCGGCTTCCATGGCGTTGCGGGCGATGTTAAGGAAAGCCTGAATCAGCTGTTCCTTGTCGCCCTGGAACTCGGGGAGGCTGGGATCGTAATCTCTCCGGAAGTTCAAGCGGCCGCGGCTCTCAGCTTCCAAAAGGGTTTTGACGCGCTCCAGAACCTCATGAATATTGGTGGACGCCATTTTTGGGGCTTTGTTCGGGCCGAGCATGCGGTCCACCAGGGTTCGCAGGCGGTCCGCTTCTGCAATGATCACCTGGGTGTATTCTTTCTGGTCTTCGTTGTGCAGTTCGCGGTCCAGCAACTGGGCCGCCCCGCGAATACCTCCAAGAGGGTTTTTGATTTCATGGGCCATGCCCCGGACCAGTATCCGGGTGGTTTCCTGCTGGGAGATAATGTCTTCTTCCCGGCTGATCCGTAGCAAGCGGTCCCTGGGCTGGATTTCGATCAACAGTTCCGTTGGCTCAAGGCTTATGGGGGACACCGAATAATCAACCGTCAGCCGCAACCCGCTTGTCAGTATGAATTCCGCTTCGCGTCTGGTGTACGACTGGCCATTCTCGGCTGCTGCATACAGTGTTTGCAGGGCATCTTCAGAGTCGATCAGGATGTCGTTGATCGGGGCTCCCTTACTTCTGGTTACGCTGGTTTCAAACAGACTTTCGGCCGCCGGATTCAGGTACTGGACTCTTAACCCGTCACTCAGCACCAGTACGGCTGTGGTCAGGCTGTCCAGTATGCTTTTGTATCCGGCCGGTATTGCCATTCGTTTGTCCCTTTTGATGGGCCTTGCGGGTTGCTAAGGCAGTTTTGCAAAAAACGAACCACATTGGCTGTTCGTGGCGATGACAGTGCGCATTTAGCGGGCATGCGGGTTACAGGCCTGTGAACACGGCGTGGTGTAGTGCAGAAATATCATTGCGTAAAGCCTGCCCGCGGATATCCGCTCTGGGAATGGTCAGAGTATGGCTTTTTTATGGTGCGACCGCACTAAAATGGGGCAAGCAGGAATGGCGTGGTGGTTCGCTAACCGCTACAGGTCTGCGTTTGTATGGCGCCCCGGCCCGAAACGGTCGGGGCCCCGGAAGGGTGCATCAGTTGTTGACGCTGGGCCGGTGGATGGTGAAGGTAATGGTTTCGCCGCTCTTGACGGTAACACCGTTGCTGTCGACGATATTGACGCCTGCATCGTGGGTGCCGCGAAACACATTGCGCACCATCACTGTCCCGGAAGCGCTCTGGCCAACCGGTTGGCCGTCGAGAGTTACTTCGTACTTGTGGCTGCCCCGAAGGCCAGGTGAACTGGTCACGCGGAATTCCACGTCGCCGCTGCCACTGTGGAAGGCCTGGTCATCACCCGGCGCGAGGAAGCGGACGCTGTCGTAGACGGAGCCTTCCTGTTGCACTTTTTCCCGCAACCGCTCTGGCTCCCGAACCGCTTCGAGTTTTGGCAGAGTGACCGTGGTGACCGGTTTTACCTTGATCTCCTCAGCAGGGGTGCCTTCCGAGGGCTCGTCGGTATAGGTAACGTTGCCCTGAGCATCCACCTGACGATAGACCTCGGCGGAAACCGGAAGCGCCGCAAGAGCGACAATGCCAGAGAGTAGTGCAAGCCGTGCGTTCATAGAGACAACCTGTCTGATTGTTTTACCCGATTATCAGCGCCAGTCATGAGTATTTCAACGCCATTACCCGGCAGCTTGGTTACATTCCGTTAAGGCTGGTCGAAATGTGCGGCCGTACACAAAAAAGCCCCGCGCAAGGCGGGGCTTCTCTGGGTTGCTGATCCTTACGAACGGATCAGCAGGAGTAGTAGAGCTGGAACTCGACCGGATGCGTGGTCATGTTCAGTTTCTCAACTTCACCGCGCTTCAGATCGATGTAGCCGGCAATCATGTCCTCGGTGAACACGCCGCCGCGGGTCAGGAATTCATGATCTTCAGCCAGGCAATCCAGAGCTTCGGACAGGGTTTCAGCAACCTTCGGAATGTTCAGCGCTTCTTCCTTCGGCAGGTCGTACAGATCCTTGTCCATGGCATCGCCCGGGTGGATCTTGTTCTGGATACCATCCAGGCCGGCCATCATCAATGCAGCGAACGCCAGGTACGGGTTGGCCGCCGGGTCAGGGAAACGCACTTCGATACGACGTGCTTTCGGGCTGTTCACGTATGGAATACGGATGGAGGCCGAACGGTTACGGGCGGAGTAGGCCAGCATAACCGGTGCTTCGTAGCCCGGAACCAGACGCTTGTAGCTATTGGTTGCAGGGTTGGTAAAGGCGTTGATGGCCTTGGCGTGCTTGACGACACCACCGATATAGTAAAGCGCTGCTTCGCTCAGGCCGGCATAGCTGTCACCTGCGAACAGGTTCTTGCCGTCTTTGCTCAGGGACATGTGTACGTGCATGCCGGAGCCGTTATCACCAACCACAGGCTTGGGCATGAAGGTGGCGGTTTTACCGTAGGCGTGGGCCACGTTGTGTACGCAGTACTTGAGAATCTGCACTTCGTCAGCCTTGCGGGTCAGGGTGTTGGCGCCAACGCCGATTTCACACTGGCCAGCGGTGCCGACTTCGTGGTGATGAACCTCAATTTCCAGGCCCATGGATTCCATAGCGGCACACATGGCGCCACGCAGGTCGTGCAGGCTATCCACTGGCGGAACCGGGAAGTAACCACCTTTAACACCCGGGCGGTGACCGATGTTGTTGCGATCGAAGTCTTCGCCGGATACCCAGGCGGCTTCTTCAGAGTGGATGTGGTAGGAAGCGCCCTGCATATCCACATTCCATTTAACAGAATCGAAAACAAAGAACTCAGGTTCCGGACCAAACAGGGCACCGTCAGCGATGCCCGTGGACTTGAGGTACTCTTCCGCACGGCGGGCAACGGAGCGTGGGTCACGCTCATAGCCCTGCATGGTGGAAGGCTCTACGATGTCACAGGTAATGTTCAGTGTGGTTTCTTCGGTGAACGGGTCCAGCACGGAGGTGCTGTCGTCCGGCATCAGAATCATGTCGGATTCATTGATGCCTTTCCAGCCGGAGATTGAAGAGCCGTCGAACATCTTGCCGTCGCTGAAAAAGTCCTCGTCCACCTCGGTGGCCGGCAGCGTTACGTGTTGTTCTTTGCCACGGCTGTCAGTGAATCTCAGGTCGATCCATTTGACTTCGTGTTCCTTGATCAGATCAATCGTCTTGGACATTGTGCATGCTCCGTCTGTTATCCCGCCGTGCGGGCGATTTCTGTGTACATTGTTGCCGGATCGTTCAGCAGTGCTGACTCCCGATCTTTCTTTCAGGTAGGGCAGCTTAACAAAAGCTGTTGCGAGTTACCTGTAAATTCGGCTGCTTAAGGTTTAGCAATAGCCTTGCCAGTTTTTGATGCATGCGCCACAAGTGCGCAATACCAAGGCGTTCGGGCTGTTTTGGAGCGATATGTGCTGATTGGGTGGCCCTATCGCTCTTTCGTGGTGCGTTAAAACGGTGCGATAGCTGAAATAATGCACCAAAATGATGCAGATGGGTTGTTGCTTCGATAGGCGTTTTTCTTCATATAAACGCAAGTGAGTTTGCTATATACTGCGCGCCACTTCATTTTTGCCTCAGGTATTCAGCACAGACGCTGAGTTTCTTCAGGGGGTATTCGGGCTTCCCGGCCCGACAAATGAAATTCATTTTACGGATTTGAGACGGCATGTAAGGGGCTTTGCGCCTACTGAAGACCTCTCAGGTCATTCAGTGCATGCTGCAGGATTATAGTTGTGATTGATAAACTTCGTAATATCGCCATCATCGCCCACGTTGACCATGGCAAGACCACACTGGTTGACCAGCTTCTTCGCCAGTCCGGCACTCTGGATCGCAAAGAGCTCGAAAACGAGCGTGTCATGGACTCCAATGACCAGGAAAAAGAACGTGGTATTACCATTCTGGCCAAGAACACGGCGCTGAAGTGGCACGACTACGACATCAATATCGTGGACACCCCGGGTCACGCCGATTTCGGGGGTGAAGTCGAGCGTGTCATGAGTATGGTCGATTGCGTGTTGCTCGTGGTTGACTCTATTGATGGCCCGATGCCACAAACCCGGTTTGTCACCCAGAAAGCGTTTGATGCGGGCCTGCACCCGATTGTCGTCGTGAACAAGATTGACCGCCCTGGAGCTCGCCCGGACTGGGTAGTGGATCAGGTGTTCGACTTGTTCGACAACCTCGGCGCCAGCGATGAGCAGCTGGACTTTCCGATTGTCTACGCCAGTGCCCTGAACGGCATTGCCGGAATGGATCACGAAAAGCTGGACGACAACATGGACGCGGTTTTCCAGGCCATCGTTGATCACGTACCTGCGCCCAACGTCGACCGGGACGGTCCGTTCCAGATGCAGATTTCTCAGTTGGACTACAACAGCTTCCTGGGCGTTATTGGCATCGGCCGCATTATGCGCGGCAAGATTAAAACCAACTCTCCGGTTACGGCCATTGGTGCCAACGGCAAAAAGCGCCAGGGCCGTATTCTCAAGATCATGGGCCATTCCGGGCTGCAGCGTGTTGAAGTCGACGAAGCGCAGGCGGGCGACATTATTTGCGTCAGCGGCATGGATGAGCTGTACATCTCTGACACCTTGTGTGACCAGGCCAATGTTGAAGCCTTGCCGCCGTTGACGGTGGATGAGCCGACGGTTTCCATGACGTTCCAGGTCAACGACTCACCGTTTTGTGGCAAGGAAGGTAAGTTTGTCACCAGCCGCAACATCAAAGAGCGTTTGGAAAAAGAGCTGCTGCACAACGTTGCTCTGCGAGTTGAAGAAGGTGAGTCGGCAGATAAGTTCAAGGTATCCGGCCGTGGCGAGCTGCACCTCTCAGTGTTGATCGAAAACATGCGTCGCGAGAACTTTGAGCTCGCCGTGGGTCGTCCGGAAGTGGTTATCCGTGAGATCGATGGTGTTAAACAGGAGCCGTACGAAAACGTCATCATCGACATCGAAGAGCAGCACCAGGGTGCGCTTATGGATCAGATGGGGCTCCGCAAGGGTGAAATGACCAACATGGTGCCGGACGGAAAGGGCCGTATGCGTCTTGAGTATACGATTCCGGCGCGCGGGCTGATCGGTTTCCGTAACGCCTTCCTGACCATGACCTCCGGTTCGGGTATTTTGACTTCAACCTTCAGCCATTACGGCCCTATTAAGAGCGGTGATGTGACCAGTCGTCAGAACGGTGTGCTGGTGTCAATGGCAACTGGTGCCGCGCTGACTTATTCGCTGGAAACACTGCAGAGCCGGGGCAAGTTGTTCCTGGATCCCGGCCAGGAAGTGTACGAAGGTCAGTTGTGTGGTATTCACAGTCGTGACAACGATCTGGTGATTAACCCCACCAAGGGGAAGAAGCTGGACAATATGCGTGCGTCCGGCAAGGACGAGGTCATCGGCCTGGTGCCGCCGATCAAGCATACCCTTGAGCAGGCTCTGGAGTTCATCGATGAAGATGAATTGGTGGAAGTGACGCCCAAGTCGATCCGCCTGCGCAAGAAGCTTCTGACCGAGAATGAGCGTAAGCGCGCTCATAAGAAGTAATCTTCAGTACGTGATATTAAGGGGCGGTGCCAATGTGGCCCGCCCCTTTTTCGTTGTCTTCAGCTAAACTCCGGTTAAATCCTTTGTCCGGAGCGCCTCATGCTCACCCTGTTTCCAGATATCAAGCCTAACGCCCAACATCGCATCGCAGTTGATCCCCCTCATGAGCTTTTTGTTGAAGAAAGCGGCAATCCGGATGGCATTCCTGTTCTGGTCGTCCATGGTGGGCCGGGTGGTGGGTGCGAGGACTATCACCGCCGTTTTTTCGATGCCGAACGCTACCGAATTATTCTGATGGATCAGCGTGGTGCAGGCCGTTCGAGGCCTCTGGCGGAGTTTGTTGGAAACACCACGCAAAATCTTGTGGACGATATAGAAACGGTGCGGACCTTTCTCGGGGTGGACCGATGGATACTGTTTGGCGGCAGTTGGGGGTCTACGCTGAGCCTGGTGTATGCCCAGTCGCACCCGGACAGGGTGCTTGGCCTGGTGCTAAGGGGGATTTTTCTTTGTCGGCCCAGGGATATTCACTGGTTTTACCAGGAAGGCGCAAGCCGCGTGTTTCCCGATTACTGGCGGGATTTCCTGGCGCCCATTCCGGAGGGTGAGCGTGGCGATCTCGTCGCGGCCTATTACCGTCGCCTGACGAGCAGCAACGAACTGGAACAGATGCAGGCTGCCAAGGCGTGGTCCATCTGGGAGGGACGGTGTGCGACCCTGCACCCGAATCCGCGTGTGGTTGAGCACTTTGGGCATCCCCATGTGGCCATTGCCCTGGCCCGAATCGAATGCCATTACTTCATGAATAATGCGTTTCTGGAAGATGATCAGATCGTACGTGACGCGGCGTTGCTCAAGGATATTCCAGGCATCATTGTCCATGGCCGTTACGATATGGTTTGTCCGCTGGACAATGCTCTGGCTTTGAGCCAGGCCTGGCCGGAAGCAGACTTGAGGATCATACGGGATGCAGGGCACTCGGCGTCCGAGCCCGCCATCATTGATGCCCTGATGCGTGGTGTCGATGAGGTCGCTGCGAAGCTTGAAGGTAGGGATACGTAAAGTCACATGAAGAAGGTTGCGGCGAGCCTGGTGCGTGGATAAACTTCCTTCCGAATTTTGAGTCCTTGCGCAGGGAGCTTGATGAAAGGGCTGATACAGCGGGTTACCCACGCCAGCGTCACCGTCGACAATGAGATCATCTCCGAGATTGGTTCGGGGCTTTTGTTGTTGCTCGGTGTGGAGAAGTCAGACGACTCCAGCACGGTGCGGGAACTGTGTCGAAAATTACTCGCCTACCGGGTATTTCCCGACGACCAGGGACGGATGAATCGCAGCCTGCTCGATACGGGCGGCTCCCTCCTCGTTGTTCCCCAGTTTACGCTTGCTGCTGATACCCGGTCCGGATCCCGTCCGGGATTTTCGGTAGCAGCGGGCCCGGAATCTGCCGAAACACTGTTTCATGAATTCGTGGCCTCGTGTGGGTCGCAGTTGGGCGCAGCTCGGGTTGGCCAGGGGCGGTTCGGCGCGGACATGAAGGTGGCCTTGGTAAACGATGGGCCGGTCACGTTTCTTCTGGAGGTTGGAGGTGTGCCGGGGCGGGGTTGAGGTGTCGCCCTATTGCGAGGCATTGCAACGGTCGGTGGTCCTTTCTGGTGCTGCGCTGGCCGTTGGTGGTGTTTACTACTTCTGATCAGCTAACCAGCTAATCTATCAAGTAGTCGAAAACCGGCAGCCTTCGGGCTGCCGGTTTTTTTATGGTGCGCCAGGCATGGCGCG
>NZ_DFMB01000013.1:0-125432 GCF_002375325.1 Marinobacter sp. UBA3604 | reverse complement strand
GGGTTCGTCAGCAATCTGAGGCCTCCTTCGGGAGGCCTTTTTTCAGGATGATTTCAGGGTTTGTTGTGCTGTAGCCATTGCCCCAGTAGCTGGCGTTCCTCGTTCGTCATGCCGGTCAGGTTGCCCAGTGGCATGTAGTGAGAATCTACCGCCGCCTGGCGTACCTTGTCGGCGTGCATGGCAAGAAGCGACAGGTTCTCCAGTTTGATGCCCGCTGGCGGTGCCTGAAAGGCCGGATGGCCGGGGCTGCTGGCATGACAGGCCACACAGTGGGTGTTGATGAGAGCGATTGCGACCTCATTACTGACCTCCGGGTGGTCGGCCGTATCCAGCGTGGTTGCCGGGGCCGGGGCCACAAGCCAGATCAAGGCAGCGGTGAGCACTGCGGCGACCGCCAATATCCAGGGCTGGTTGATGTCCCTGTGCCGGAGGTTGAAGTAGTGCCGGGCGAAGGCCGTGATGAACCCGATGGCCGCCAGGATTGCCCAGCCGTGAGGGTTTCCATACAGCAGCGGGTAGTGGTTGCTGATCATGATGAAGATGATCGGCAACGTCAGGTAGTTGTTGTGGGTCGAGCGCAGCTTGGCGAGCATGGCCAGGCGAGCGACCTTTTCGTTGGCTTCTTCCCCCGCCCGGACCGAGTCGACCAGCGCCCGCTGTGAGGGAATAATGCCGAGAAAGACGTTGGCCACCATGATGGTTCCGATCACCGCCCCGACGTGGATAAACGCGCCCCGGCCTGAGAACACCTGAAACAGCCCCCAGTCGACGAGAACCAGAATGCCGAACAGAATTAGCGCAAACGCCTTGCCTTTGTCGGCAAGAGGGCTTCGAATCAGGGTTTCGTAAATGGCAAGAACCACGGCAATGCTGCCCAGGCCGATTGCGATGGCGGCACCGGTGCTGAGATCGGCCTTGGCCGGGTCGATCAGATAGCCCGGTGAGCCCATGTAGTAAACAACAAACAGCAGGGCCAGACCGCTAAGCAGGGTTGAATAGGCTTCCCATTTGAACCAGTGCAGTTCCCGGGGCATTTCCTTCGGCCCCAGTCTGTACTTGGCGATCTCGTAAAAACCACCGCCGTGAATGGCCCACAGGTCGCCCTTGATGCCCTCGTTTTTCTTCCATTCCGGTGGTTCCCGCAGGTGATTGTCCAGCCAGATGAAGTAGAACGATGCGCCGATCCAGGCAACGCCTGCGATAACGTGAAACCAGCGGACCAGAAGGGACAACCATTCGCTGAGGTAGGCTTCCATGGCTCAGGCTCCTTGCGTGAAGTAGGTGGTGGCAGCGTCAGTTCCTGCTGCCTGGTGGCGTAGTTCACCGGCCACGATAGAGGCGGTGATGGCTCGGTCGTCGCCCAGAATCATCAGATTGAAGAGAGTTTCGAAGAGCGTGTGTGTGAATTCCTGCTTCATGGCCAACTGCGGTGTTCCGCTCGGATCTAGGACCACGAAGTCAGCAAAGCGCCCGGATTGAAAACTGCCGGTCTGCTGGTCCTGATGCAGGACCCGGGCATTGCCGAGTGTGGCGAGATAGAACGCCTGCCAGGGCGTCAGGGTTTGGCCGCGTAGCCGACAAACCTTGTAGGCCTCGGCCATGGTGGTCAGCATCGACAGACTGGTACCTCCGCCAACATCAGAGGCCAGCCCGACCGAAACCCCAGCTTCGCGGGCTTCCCGGAAGTCGAGGAGTCCGCTGCCCAGAAAGGTATTTGAGGTGGGGCAGAAAGCGATGCGGGTGCCCGTCTCAGACAGTCGTTTGCGGTCTACATCATCAATGTGAATCCCGTGCGCCAGAACGGTGTGATCGCCCAGCAGGCCATAGTGATCGTACACATCCAGATAGCTGGAGCGCTCCGGGAACAGTTCACGGATCCACTGGATTTCGCCGGTATTCTCCGCCCAGTGTGTCTGCACCATGACATCCGGATGCTCTGCGGCGAGCTTGCCGGCGAGCGAAAGCTGCTCCGGCGTCGAAGTAGCGGCAAACCGGGGTGTAATCGCGTAGCGTTGGCGTCCGCGTTTGTGCCAGGTTTCCAGCAGCGAGAGGCTGTCGTCGTAGCTGCTCTGGGCCGTGTCCTTCAGGTTTTCGGGGGCATGGCGGTCCATCATGGCCTTGCCCGCGGTAAGGGCCATTCCCTGTTGCTCGCCAGCCTCGAACAGGGCATGCACCGACTCAGGATGGGAGGTGCAGAATACCAAGCCCGAGGTGGTGCCGTAGCGTAGCAGCAGATCGGTAAACCGGTTCGCTTCAGTCCGGGCCCAGTCCATGTCGCTGAATCGGGCCTCATGAGGAAATGTGTAGGTTTCCAGCCAGTCCAGCAACTGGGCACCGTAACTGGCCATAACCCCCAGTTGGGGCATGTGTGCGTGGGTGTCGATAAAACCCGGCAGGATCAGCTGGTCTTTCCAGTGGGTCACCTCAGTGCCTTCGGGCAATTGGTGCAACCATGCACTGGCGTCACCGGCTACCAGCACTTTGCCATGGTGCTCAATCAGCAGGCCGTCCTCGAAGAAGGCCACGCTGCCCGCCGCGGGCTCCGGTTCATTGCCCGGGTCTTCCAGGAAATGGAGCACTGTGCCCCGGTGAGCCTTGCAGCCCAGTGGAAGATATGGATCTGTCATTGTGGTCATCAGCTCCCCCTATACGTTGAGTAGCCCCACTGATTCAACAGCAGGGGAACGTGGTAGTGGGCCTCCGGATCGTTGACCCGGAACTCCAGGCAGACCTCGGGGAAGAAGGCGTCCATCCCGAGGCTGTGGTACCAGTCGCCGGTCGCAAAACGGAGCTGGTAGTGGCCGGCTTCAAGAGCGGTATCGAACCAGTCCATTACGCGGCCATCGGCATCGGTTGTGCCACTGGCAATGGCGGTATGACCCTGGCCCTGAACCCGATACAGGCTGACCGCCACACCGGCGGCAGGCTGGCCACTGCCGAGATCGAGAATGTGAGTCGTAACGGAGCTTTTTGCGCTCATAGCAGTTTCTCCAGTCGCAATTTGGTCATCCTGGCCTGCTCGCCAATGACCATGGCTTTGATGCTGGCATACGTTGCACGCAGACTGTTGATGTCTCCCATCTTCGGATGAGCCTCAAAGGCATCGAACCAGTCTTGCTCAGTCAGTTTTGGCCAGAACTCATGGCTGCGGGCGAGTCGGGCTTCCGCTTCCTCATGGTGCAGGGCGTTGAGTGCTTCAATGGTCATTCGGTTGTCTCTTTCGTATCGGTGTTCTGGATCAGCCCCCGCAGTTGCCGCCAGGGCAACCCTCGTCGGGCGGAAGTTGTCCGGTGGGGGGTGGTCAGAGCCAGCAGTTCGGCGCTGATCGAGACGGCCACTTCCATTGGCCGTTTACCGGGGACATCAGGATGGCCAACGGGGCAGCGGATGGAGTCGATGGCATCGGCACTGAAACCCCGGTGGTCCAGCCGCTTGCGGAATCGATCTGCCTTGGTTTCTGACCCGATCAGGCCCAGGCTTGAGCAACCGCCGGCGGTTAACAGGGCGCGGCAGAGATCGAAATCCAGTTGGTGATTGTGGGTCAAGATCAGAGCGTGTTTACACGAGCACAGGTTGGGTGCATCACCGACGGGGTCATCCGTGTGGTGGATATGGACATTGGCGGGTACATCAGATGGAAACAGCTCAAGACGTTCGTCCACCCAGGTGATTCGCCAGGGCAGCTGAGCGAGGATAGTGACCAGCGCTTTGGCGACATGGCCGGCCCCGAACAGTATCAGTTCCTGCTCACTCCCCGGGTGTGCTTCCAGTAGTACCGACACGCTGCCGCCGCAGCACTGACCAAGACTGGCGCCCAGCGGGAAGTGTGCGAGGTCGCTGGTATAGTCCTGACGAGCCAGCCTGTCCCGGGCTTGTTGGCAAATCTGGTACTCCAGGTGCCCGCCACCGATGGTGTCGTAACTGTGTTCACCAGTGACCACCATCTTGCTGGCCGGCTCCCGGGGGACCGACCCGGCTACGCCGAGAACAGAGACCAGGGCATAGGGCTCACCGCGTGCTTCGCAGTCGGCTACGGCCTGGTACCAGAGCTTTCGACGTTCCATCAGGATGCCTCCTGCTGCTTGCCAAGCCAGGCCTGGCTAGCGGTGACGGCACCCAGCACCCGTTCTGGTGTGGCGGGCGTGTCCAGCGGTGGGCTGAAGCGATAGTCGGTGAGGCTCGAGACTGCGTCCCGCAGGGCGCTCCAGACGGCGATGCCGAGCATCAATGGCGGTTCCCCGACCGCTTTGGAGTGAAATATCGTGGCTTCGCGGTTCGGGCTGTCGGCCAGCAGAGCAACCCTCAGGTCGGGCGGACAGTCCGAGACTGCCGGAATCTTGTAGGTGGCAGGGCCGGTTGTTAGCAGTTTGCCGTCATCCCTGTACACCAGTTCTTCCGTGGTCAGCCAGCCCATACCTTGGACGAACCCGCCTTCGATCTGGCCAATATCGATATCGGGATTCAGGGAGCGACCGGCATCAAACAGGATGTCGGTACGAAGGACCCGATATTCCCCGGTCAGGGTGTCGATCACTACTTCAGAGCAGGCGGCGCCGTTCGAGTAATACAGAAACGGGTGCCCCTTTCCGCTTTCCGGGTCGTAGTGGATCTTGGGAGTGGCGTAGAAACCTGAGGAAGACAGTGGTACCCGGTTCATATAGGCGGCCTGAACAAAGCTTTCCCATGGCATCTGCAGGTCGCCGATCTGCACCTGGTTATCCGAGAAATGGATGGCTTCTGGTGAGACCGACCAGTTCTGTACTGCAAAGTCTGTCAGCCCCGCGAGAATCTTTTCACAGGCGTCCAGTGCTGCCATGCCGTTCAAGTCGGAGCCGGAAGAGGCGGCGGTTGGCGAGGTGTTGGGCACCTTGTCGGTGCGCGTGGCGGACACTTTGACGCGCTCAAGATCGACCTGGAAAGCGGACGCAACCACCTGCGCCACCTTGATATAGAGCCCCTGGCCCATCTCGGTACCGCCGTGATTTACATGAATGCTGCCATCGGTATAGATGTGAACCAGTGCGCCCGCCTGGTTCAGGTGTTTGGCGGTGAAGGAGATGCCAAACTTTACAGGCGTCAGCGCCAGCCCCCGCCTGAGTACCGTGCTGGACTGGTTGAATTTGGTGATTTCCGAACGCCGTTGACGATAGTCAGAGCTGGTTTCCAGCGTCTCCATCAGCTTCGGAAGTACGTGCTGTTCAATGGTCTGGTCATAATGGGTGATGTCGCGTCCGGGCCGGTACAGGTTGAGCTTGCGGATATCCAGCGGGTCGCGGCCAAGGTGGCGGGCCATATCATCCATGGCCTGTTCTATGATCATCATGCCCTGAGGTCCGCCAAAGCCCCGGAATGCCGTGTTCGAAACGGTGTGGGTCTTGCAGCGGTGGCCGGTAACCCGGGCCTGGTTCAGATAGTAGGCATTATCGGCATGAAACATGGCACGATCGACGATGGCATCGGACAGGTCGGGGGAGTAACCGCAACGGCCTGCGACCATAATGTCGGCCGCCTGAATCAGGCCGTCATCGTCAAAGCCGATGTCATAGGTATTGAAGAAGTCATGCCGCTTACCGGTCTGGATCATATCGTCGGGGCGTGACAAACGGTACTTCACCGGTCGGCTCGTCGCATTGGCTAGTAGGGCTGCAATGCAGGCGACTGGGGCCGCCTGGGTCTCTTTCCCGCCGAAGCCGCCGCCCATTCTTCGAACCTCAGTCTGGACCTCGTGAATGGGCAGCCCTAATACCTCAGCGACCAGCTTCTGTACTTCGGAGGGATGCTGGCTGGAGGTGTGAACAAACATACCCCTGTCTTCGGTGGGTTCGGCTAGACAAGCCTGTCCTTCCAGGTAGAAATGCTCCTGTCCACCGACGACCTGTTCGCCGATCAGGCGATGAGATGCCTGGGAGAGAGCATGATCAGGGTTACCTCGCAACTGGGTCTGGCTGGGGCGAACAAACAATTCTTTGTCCAGTGCCTGGTTTACGGTAATGACCGCATCCAGGGGCTCGTATTGAACATTCGCCAGCTTCGCTGCCTTGCGTGCAGCTTCGTGGGAGGTTGCGGCGACGGCGAACAGGGGCTGCCCGATAAACTCCACGATCTCATCCGCCAGTACCGGGTCACCGGGGAACACCGGGCCGATGTCGAGATGGCCAGGCACATCCTTGGCAGTGACTACGGCGATGACACCGGGGTATCGGCGGACGGCCTCCAGATCCATGGACATTATTCGGGCGTGGGCCTGTTGGCTGTGACCGACCGCGGCGTGCAGGATGCCTTCCGGCATGGGTAAGTCGTCAATGTATCGGGCCTGACCACTGACGTGTTTCCAGGCGCTGTCGTGTTTGGCGCTTTGTCCGGCCAGCCCTTGGGCAGTGTGGGCCGGTGTGGGTGTGTTCAGGGGCAGTTTACGCATAGTCGGTCACCGTCAGTTGCTCGCGTGGGAGTGAATCCGAAGACAGCCAGGCGCGGCGCAGAAGGTTGCCGGCAACCTGAAGCCGATAAGAGGCCGAGGCCCGGACATCACTCAGGGGTGAAAAGTCGCTGCCAAGGACGTTAATCGCAGCGGCCACGTTGTTTTCGTTCCAGAGCTGCCCCTTGAGCGCGTTCTCCGTTTGCAGTGCCCGGGCGGGCGTGGCGGCCATGCCGCCGAAGGCAAGGCGACAGTCACTGATCACACCATCGGTTATGGTCAGTCGAAAAGCGCCCAGAACGGCGGAGATGTCGTCGTCCAATCGCTTCGAGATTTTGTAGATGTGCAAAGTTTCGTTGGTTTTCGGTGCCGGGATCCGCACAGAGTGGAGGAATTCGCCCGATTTCAGGGCCGTTTCTTTATAGCCCAGGAAAAAGTCTTCGATAGGCATCGAGCGCTGCCCGTCCGGGCCGTCTAGCACCAAAATGGTATTGAGTGCGATCAGCGGTGGCGGCATATCGCCGATGGGCGAAGCGTTAGCAATGTTGCCGCCCAAAGTGCCCCGGTTGCGGATCTGTAGTGAGCCGAGTCGCTCGAGCATGGCGTCGAACGCCGGCCAAAGTTCGCACAGTGTTTCCCTGAATGCCTGATAGGTAGTGGCAGCACCTATCACCAACTCGTCGCCCTCTAGGGCGCAGCCTTTCATTTCCGGTACGCGTTCCACACTGACCAGATGATCCAGGGAACTCAGCTGTTGAGTGATCTCCAGTGCCAGATCCGTACTGCCGGCGACCAGTCTGGAATCGGGATAGGCGCGGCGCAATGAGCGAAGGTCATCAAGGCAGACCGGCGCGTCATACCGTGAACCTCCGGCTGCTTCGATGGTGATGTTGTTCTGGTGAATCCGGCTCAGAGCAGATTCCGACGACCCGGGGGCCATGCCAGCGGCCGGGTGCTCAGTATCCGGTGTCCATTCTTTAACCATGGCATCCTGTCCTGCCTCAATGATCGGACGATAGCCGGTACAGCGACAGAGATTGCCAGACAGGGCCTCAAGAATCTGATGACGGCTGACCGTGCTGTTCTTGCGGTTGGCATGCAGGGCCGTCAGCGACATCACGATGCCGGGCGTGCAAAAACCGCATTGGGCACCGTGCTTCTCCATCATGCCCTGCTGGACCGGATGACGTGGTTTCTGCTGGAAGGCTTCGACGGTAATCAGTTCCTTGCCATGAAGGCTTCCCAGCAAGGTGATGCAACTGTTGATTGCGTCGTAATGAGTGTTGCCATCTTGGTCAGCTGTTCCTGTAATGATCGTGCAGGCACCACAGTCTCCGGAGGCGCAGCCTTCTTTGGTACCGGTAAGGCGCATTTTGGTGCGCAACCATTCCAGGATGCTCAAATTTGGGTCGAACTGGTCAACTTTTTCAATTTGGCCGTTCAGAAGAAATTCGATCATGGTTCTCTCCGCTAGCAGGCTATTTGCGGTGTATAGCGGCACCCCATTCCTCTCTTCAGGCAGGTTTTCCGCAGCGTTAGGAAGGGTTTCTGCAAAAAACTGACCAACTGGTTCAATTAAATAATTTTTCGATTTTATTAACTATTGGCAAGCATATTGCTCTCACCTGAAATGTTGATTACTTGGTCAGTTTCTTAATCGGCTGGCCAGGCATACATAACGGAATGAGAGGCTGTGTATGGCTGCGGCGTTGCGCCTTAAGCTGAAAAACATCGTCAAGGAATACCCGGGTTGCCGGGCCAACGATGGAATTGACCTCACGGTGGAAGCCGGTGAGATTCATGCGCTTTTGGGTGAAAATGGCGCCGGTAAGAGCACCTTGATGAAGGTGATCTATGGCGTTGTTCAGCCGGATGAAGGCCGGATGCTCTGGAATGGTCATGAAGTCAGGGTGACTAGCCCGGCTCAGGCCCGGAGTATGGGCATTGGCATGGTGTTCCAGCATTTCTCCCTGTTCGAAACCCTGACAGTCGCCGAGAACATCGCCCTCAGCTTGCCTCCTTTTGAAGCCCGGGACCGGAAGCGGCTCGACGAACGCATCCGTGAAGTGTCGGAGCGCTACGGTATGGCGCTGGATCCCCGTCGCTATGTCAGTACCTTGTCAGTCGGGGAGCGTCAGCGGGTGGAGATTGTCCGTTGTTTGATTCAGGAAAGCACCTTGCTGATTCTGGACGAACCGACATCGGTGCTGACGCCCCACGAAGTCTCTTCACTGTTTGCCACGCTGAGGCAGCTCGCGAGCGAAGGCTGCAGCATTTTGTTCATCAGTCACAAGCTGGAAGAGGTTCGCAACCTTTGTCACAACGCAACGGTTTTGCGCCAGGGGCGCGTGAGTGGCGACTGCAGGCCGGCGGAGGTGTCGGCGAACGACATAGCGCGACTGATGGTCGGTAACGATACGCCGATTTCAACTCAGGTGACCGCAGCGGAGCCCGGGGAGGTTCTGCTCAATGTCCGGGCCCTGAAATGGAAGAGTAACGATCCGTTTGGCACCAGCCTCAAGAGCGTCGCCCTGGAGTTGCGCAAGGGTGAGATTGTGGGCATCGCAGGGGTAGCGGGCAACGGCCAGGATGAGCTGCTGAAAGCCCTGTCTGGAGAGATTCTGGTGGATGCTGGCAGCATCAGTCTGGACGGCCGGGGAATTGAAAATCTGGCGCCGAATCAACGTCGGAATCTTGGTGTTGCGATTGTTCCCGAAGAACGCCTGGGAAGGGGGGCGGTTCCAAATATGACCCTGGCAGATAACGCACTGCTGACAGCCTCCGGTCAGGGGCTGGTGAACCGGGGGCTGATTCGTTTTGGTCGGGTCCGCGAATTTTCCCGGGAGGTGATCCGTCGTTTCGGCGTCCGGTGTAACGACGAAAGCAGCACCGCCGGCAGCCTCTCGGGAGGCAATCTCCAAAAGTACATTATTGGCCGCGAAGCGTTACAGAACCCCCGTCTGTTGGTGGCGTCGCACCCTACCTGGGGCGTTGATGTCGGCTCTGCGGTGGCTATCCATGAAGCTCTGGTCCAATTGCGGGATGCCGGGGCTGCTATTGTTCTGATTTCGGAGGACCTCGATGAGCTCTACCAACTCTGCAATCGGCTGGGTGCGCTGTGTAACGGGCGGCTTTCACCCCTCGCGTCTACCTCTGAACTGAGCATCGAACAGCTTGGCCAATGGATGGCGGGAGAGTTCGAGTCTGCGGAGGTGAACCATGTTGCTGCTTGAGCGTCGTCCCGTTGATTCCTCTCTGATGAGGTGGACATCGCCACTGCTCGCCCTGGTTCTGACAGTCACTACCGGCTTTGTCCTTTTTCTGTCGATGGGCAAGGATCCCATGGATGGCCTGAAGTTTTTCTTCATTACACCGATCAGCGACCTGATGGGGCTTGCAGAGCTCGGGCTGAAAATGGCGCCGCTGCTTCTGTGTGCGGCGGGGCTGACCGTTTGCTACCGGGCGAAACTCTGGAACATCGGTGCTGAAGGGCACTTTCTGATGGGGGCTTTAGGTGCCAGCATCATGGCGGTCTGGCTGGTTGATGCAGACGGCTTCTGGGTGCTGCCAGTAGTTCTGCTGGCGGGAACCCTGGCGGGAATGTTGTGGGCGGCCGTTGCGTCAGGACTGAAAACGCACCTGCATTGCAACGAGATTCTCACCACCATCATGCTCAATTACATCGCGCTGAATCTGCTGCTGTATGTGGTGCACGGTCCTCTCAAAGATCCTTATGGTTTTGGCTTTCCCCAGTCCGTGATGTTTGCTGACTCGGCCCTGTTGCCAGCGCTGATTCCCGGCACACGCTTGCATCTGGGGCTGGCGTTCGGGTTGCTGGCTGCGGTCTTGGTCTGGGTGCTGTTTGCCCGCAGTTTTATCGGTTTTCAACTCAATGTGGTAGGGCAGGATCATCGGGCAGCCGCTTTCGCAGGTTTTGGTGCCCGACGGCTGACCTGGTTTGCTTTCCTGGTGGGTGGTGCCACCGCCGGCCTGGCCGGGGCTTCGGAGGTCACGGGCCCCATTGGTCAGCTCGTTCCGCAGGTGTCTCCCGGGTACGGCTACACCGCCATCATCGTTGTTTTCCTTGGTCGTATGCATGCTCTTGGCATCGTTGTTGCCAGCGCGCTGCTGGCATTGACTTTTATAGGGGGGGAGATGCTCCAGATCGCCATGAATATGCCCAAGGCTGTTACCGGTCTGTTTCAAGGCTTGCTGCTGTTCTACCTGCTGATCTGTGACGCCTTTATCCATTACCGCATCCGCCTGAAATGGCCGTCGCGGCAAACCACCATCGCAGCCAAGACTGTCACTGGAGATGCCTGAAATGGAACTGCTGACGAACGTGCTGGCTGCCACTGTTGTTGCGGGTACTCCGCTGCTGCTGGTGGCGCTTGGTGAGCTGATCTGCGAGCGCTCCGGGGTCCTGAACCTTGGGCAGGAAGGCATGATGCTGATGGGGGCCGTCGCGGGGTTTGTAGCGGCACTGACCAGTGGCAGCCTGGTGGTGGGTGTGGCCGCTGCGATACTGGCCGGGATCGGCATGTCGTTGTTGTTCGCGTTTATGGCGGTGTCCCTGGCTGCAAACCAGTACGCTGCAGGATTGGCACTGACCATTTTCGGGACCGGCTTAAGTGCCTTCCTCGGAGCAGGCTTTGTGGGACAATCCATCGATGGCTTCACGCGTGTCGCAATTCCCTTCCTGAGCGATATCCCGGTGCTGGGGCGTGTTCTGTTTGATCAGGATCCATTAGTGTACCTGTCCCTGATGGCCTTTGCCGGTGTGGCCATTTTCCTCCGTCAAACCCGTGGTGGCCTGTTGTTGCGCGCGGTTGGGGAAGACCCGGAAGCGGCCAACGCCAACGGCCTGAACGTGTTGGTTTTACGGTATCTCGCGGTGGCGTTCGGCGGCGGCATGGCCGGCTTGGCTGGTGCGTACCTGTCACTTGCCTATACCCCACTCTGGACCGAGAACATGACGGCCGGGCGGGGCTGGATAGCCCTGGCGCTGGTCGTTTTCGCTACCTGGCGCCCTGAGCGGGTAGTTCTCGGCGCCTACCTGTTCGGGGCAGCCAGTATTCTGCACCTGGTTCTACAGGGTCTTGGTTGGAAGAGCTCCACGGAACTGCTGGCGATGTTGCCCTACGTCGTCACTATTCTGATGCTGGTTCTGTTGTCCTGGAATCCTGGCCGAACCCGATTGAATACCCCCCTTTCCCTAGGCCAGCCCTATCGGCCGGGACGCTAACAATAACCATCAAATGTGCACCAACAATGACTCAAAAAGAACGTAAACTGAGAGGTAAATCCATGAAAGCATTTAGTAAAATACTGATCGCCGGCTGTGTGGCCGCAGCGTCTTTTGCCCCAGCAGCCCAGGCGGAGAAATTCTTCGGCTCATCGAGCATCTCCATTCTGCACAGTGACCAGTACCAGGGTGTTCAGTTCGACGCCGGCGGTAACGGCGGCTTTGAATACGAAGCCACCTATTTCACCTTCGAGAACGCGACGGCTCACAACTGGGGAAGCACCTTCTTCTTCATCGACCGTGATCAGGGACAGGGCGATGTTGAAGGCTCTGACAATGTGTACGGCGAATTTGCGCCCACCCTGAGCACAAGCTGGTTAACCGGTGCTGACATGAGCTTTGGTCCGGTCAAGGACGTCACTTTGGGCGCTCAATACGAATTCGGCGGAAGCACGCAGGTCAACAACTACATGGGTGGTTTGGGGCTGGCCTGGGATCTGCCTGGCTTCATGTATTTCAACACCTCCGTTTACTACGTCGATAACGATCAGGTCAGTGATGATTATCAGTTGACCGTTACCTGGGGTGCTCCGTTAGAGATGGGTTCGGCCCTCTTTCTGATTGACGGCTACATTGACTGGTCCACAGCAGAATCTGACCACAAGTCGGAATTTCAGTTCGTGCCTCAGATCAAGCTGGATGTGAGTAACTTCTGGGGAGCTCCGGGGGTTCTCTACGCTGGTGTTGAATACCAGTACTGGAACAACAAGTACGGTCTTGGCGATACGCTGATCGATGATCAGAGCTCCGTCAGTGCACTGGTGAAATTTCACTTTTGATCCTGAACAGGAGTCCGGCAGAATCTTATTGCCGGATTCCTGAACAACTGGACAACAAGTGAGAGGCTCATGACCAACATTTCTGTTGCAGAAAGCTCCGTTGCCGTAAAAAAAGACAGCAAAGGAAAGAACCGGACGTATCGCCCGGGAAGGATACGGGAGCGTAACCGGGAAAGAATACTGATTGCCGCCGAGGAAGAGTTCGCTCTGAACGGCTACAAAGGTACGACGATCCAGAATATCGCCGAGCGGGCCGGGCTGCCAAAGTCCAACGTACTGTACTACTTCAGCAACAAGAAGCGCATGTACGGGGCTATGTTTGACGACATTCTCGCGCGCTGGAACAAGGTGTTCACGGAGATCAGTCCGCAAGACGACCCGTCGGAAGCCCTGGCGACGTTTATCCGGAACAAGGTGGAGATGTCCCGCAAGTACCCGCTGGCGTCCCGATTGTTTGCCATGGAAATTATCCAGGGTGCACCGTTCCTGCTTGAGCACCTGCGCACGAATATGCGCGAGTGGGTCCGGGGCCGGGCGGAGGTTATCCAGTCCTGGATCGACGACGGGCGCATGGCTCCGGTCGACCCAGTGCAGCTGATTTTTCTGATCTGGTCTTCAACCCAACATTACGCCGACTTCCAGGTGCAGATCCTGATGGTGGAAAACAAAGCCGAATACGAGAAGCGCGACTTCGACCATGCGGCGGATTTTCTGACCGGTGTGATCCTCCGGGGGTGTGGTCTTGAGAGTCCGAGATGAAAAAATGTGTTTCATATCCAAGGGATATGCGGGGCTATGGTGAACACCCTCCTCATGCCCAGTGGCCCGGAAATGCCCGGGTTGCGGTCCAGTTTGTACTGAATTACGAAGAGGGTGGGGAAAACTGTGTGCTTCACGGTGATGAGCACTCAGAAACCTTTCTCTCTGACATCATTGGCGCGGTTGCCTACCAGGACCGGCACATGAGTATGGAATCCCTCTATGAGTACGGATCCCGTGCCGGTGTCTGGCGTATTCTGAAAGAATTCCGGAAGCGGGAACTGCCGTTGACTGTTTTCGGGGTCACCATGGCGTTGGCCCGTCATCCGGATGTTGTTCAGGCGTTCCTGGACGACGGCCATGAAATTGCCTGCCACGGTCAGCGCTGGATCCATTACCAGGACATGAGCGAATCGGAAGAGCGCCGGTACCTCGAACGGGCAATCGAGCAGCATGCCGAACTCACCGGAGAGCCTCCTCTGGGCTGGTATACCGGTCGGGACAGCCCGAATACCCGTCGACTTGTCGTGGAGCAGGGCGGCCTGGAATACGACAGCGACTACTACGGTGATGACCTGCCATTCTGGACCACCGTCGAGACCAGCACGGGCGAACAGAAGCCCCATCTCGTGGTGCCCTATACGCTGGAGGCGAACGACATGCGTTTTTGTTCACCCCAGGGGTTTAATTCCGGAGAGCAGTTCTTCCAGTACCTGAAAGACAGCTTTGACGTGCTTTATGAGGAAGGTGCGGAGGCTCCGAAAATGATGTCTGTTGGCCTGCATTGTCGGGTTGTCGGGCGTCCGGGCCGGTTCCGTGCGTTGCAGCGATTCCTTGATTATATCCAGCAACAGGACCGGGTCTGGGTATGCCGGCGTATCGATATCGCCCGCCACTGGAAGCAAGTGCACCCTTACCAACCCGATTGATACCGGAGTGTTCGAATGACCGATGCAGTTGTGGCCCCTGTTGTGGATGGGCCGGAGTTTACCCGCTTGGGCCTGAATCTGGCAGATCGCAGTCTGGGAGCGGAAGTGACCCGGGTGACGGATGAGTTTTTTGCACCCAGGGATCGCATGCTGAACCCGGCACAGCCTGTATTCTATCCCGACCGCTACGACGACCATGGCAAGTGGATGGACGGCTGGGAAACACGTCGCCGAAGGACAACCGGCCACGACTGGTGCATCGTGCGTCTGGCCATGCCGGGCGTTCTGATGGGCGTTGATTTTGATACCAGCTTTTTTACCGGAAACTTTCCTCCGGCGGCCTCTCTGGAAGCCTGTTTCAGTCCGGACGGCGATCCGGATGAACACGCAGGCTGGCAAGTTTTGGTGCCCGCTACCGGGCTGAGCGGTAATGATCACCGGTTTTGCGCCATTGAATCCGGTCAGCCATGGACGCACCTGCGCATGCATATCTATCCGGATGGCGGACTGGCGCGCCTGCGAGTCTATGGCAAACCCTTCTGTGACTGGGAAATAATGCTGGCGGCCGGTGAGAGCCGAAATCTTCTGGCACTGGAACATGGCGCAGATCAGGTGGCCTGGAGCGACGCCCACTACGGCGAGCCGCGCAAATTACTGAGACCGGGACGAGGCCTTAATATGGGCGATGGCTGGGAAACCCGCCGGCGGCGCGAACCCGGTAACGACTGGTGCATTCTGGCCCTTGGTCACAAGGGGGTTGCTGAACGCATAGAGGTGGATACAGCGCATTTTAAAGGCAACTTTCCGGCCGCCTGCTCCATTCAGGCGGCCTGCGTGGAGGATGGAGCCAGCACGGCACAGTCTCTGATTACCCAAAGCATGTTCTGGCCGACCTTGATGGATCAGCAGCCGTTGACGGCTGACCGTATCCATCAGTTCCAGGCGCTGGAGGACCTCGGGCCGATTACCCACATCCGGTTCAATAGCATTCCTGACGGTGGCGTCAGCCGCGTTCGCCTGTGCGGAACACCCGTGTCATGAAACAGTTCCGACGTCTTGTTGCCGAGCCTTTGACCCGCGAAGCTTTCGCTCCGTTCGGAGATGTGATTGATACCGATGGTGCCGAGTCTTTTCCCATTAACCAGGGGCGTACCGAGCGTTTTCATGCCTTGTCCACTGTGGCTCTATCGGGTGCTACAGATCGGGGCATTCTTTCGATTTTTCGTGGCCAGCCTCTTGTTCCTCTCGAACTAGATCTGATGGAACGTCACCCGTTGGGGAGTCAGTCATTCATACCCATGAACAACGTCGACTTTCTGGCAGTCGTTGCACTGCCAGGTGATTTCGACGAAACCGCCGTCCGGGTATTTCTGGTCAAAGGCCATCAAGGCGTCACATACCACGCCGGCACATGGCACGCACCGTTGCTACCTCTGAAAGCCGATGCCGATTATCTGGTGGTTGACCGTAAGGGGCCGGGTCAGAATTGTGATGAGATCAACCTGCAGCAAGTCATCAGACCCATTCTGGCTGCTGTTTAGGGTTTCCCCATGTCAGACCCTCTATCCGAACTGAACCCGGTGACCGAAAGGCGAGCGATTCGGGTTCTACGCCCCGATTCTCCCAGTGAAGCAGTCAGTCTGGCCCGGCGATTCAAGGTGCCATACATGGCGGGCGGGACATGGCTTCAGCCGACCCATGAGCGGGATCAGTGCTGGCCGGAAAAACTGGTGGCCCTGAATGCTGCCTGGCCTGCTTTCCGGGGGCTGGAAGATGATTCACGGGGGCTCACCGTGGGTGCGCTGACGTCTTTGTCGGAGATGGCTCGGCATCCTCTGGTCCGAGAATATCTGCCTCCGCTGGCCTTGTTTCTGAATCGGGTGGCAGGGCCGGGTGTCCGGGCCCTGGGAACCGTTGGCGGCAATCTGGCTGTGGGTGGAGATCTGTCTGCCCTGGCCATGGCGCTTGATGTTCGGGTGGACGTCCTCAACCGCACCGGAGAGCGGACACTGCCACTTTCCCGGTGGTTGAGGGAGCGGGCATCGGACGATCTGTTGCGTGGCTTTACGATTCCGGATTGCAGGGGTTGGCGGATCTCGCTGGAAAAACTCGGCTATCGGGAAAGGTTCAGTCCGACTCGCGCTACTCTGGTTTGTGTTCATGATGGTGATCGGGTGCGCCTTGCGGTGTGTGGCGAGGGCGGCCTGCTTCGCCTGGTGGCGCCGGAAACGTTTGTTAATGATCGGGCTGATCTGGCATCGGGTGATGTCGGGGCGGTGATCGACCGCGAATTGGCTGCTCATGGTTGGCAGGACGCCCATCTGCGGATGGCGTTGCGACGAATGACAACGGGGCTTCTGTCGGAGGTGGCTCTTGGAACTTAAACCCCAACCCGGTATGGCGGAAACCAGTGTTCTTGAACGTATAGAGGGGCGGTTTGGCTACGCCACGGATCAGCAGCACCTTCCCGGTTTATTGCACGGGGCCATCTTGCGCAGTCGGCATGCGCACGCCCGTTTGCTGCGGGTAGATACCTCCCGGGCCCGATTGATGTCCGGCGTCAGAGCGGTGGTGACGGCAGCAGATGTGCCGGGCCTCAACCGCCTTGGCATTGTTGTGCGTGATCAGCCTGTGTTGTGTGAAGACCGCGTCCGCTATGAGGGCGATGCCATTGCGGCGGTGGCCGCCGATACGGTGGAGCAGGCCCGGGCGGCGTTGGAGGTGATTGATGTCGACTACGCGCCCCTGGCGGTCGTCGATCAGGCTGAAACGGCAGAACAGATGTCGCCCCTGCATGGCGAGAGCAACCTTCTGGCCCGGGAGGCCTTTGAGCGGGGCGATACCGACGCAGCCTTTGCCCGATGTGCCGTGATCGTGGAGCATCACTACCAGACGCCCCGGCAAATGCACGCTTTCATGGAGACCGAGGGCGGTGTGGCCATTCCGGATAACAACGGTGGTGTGATCTTTCGGGTCGGTTGTCAGTCAGGCCACCGTGATGCCGAACAGCTGGCCGACATTCTCGGACTCAAACCCTCTCAGGTGACGGTGGAGGCAACCCCGACGGGGGGCGCATTTGGTGGTAAGGATGAGCTGACCATTCAGCCGGCGGCCGGCATCCTGGCCTTACAGACCGGTTCCCCGGTTCTGATTCATCTGGATCGTTTCGAGTCCTGTCGCACCGGAATCAAGAGACACCCTGTGTCGATGATCATGACCACCGGGTGTGACCGCCAGGGCCGGATTCTGGCCCACCGTGTCGACGCGCTGCTCGATACCGGTGCCTACGCAAGCCTGGGGCCGGCGGTGCTGGAAAACTTCCTGGATCATGCCACGGCGCCCCTGTACCGGATCGAGGCGTATTCGGTTTCCGGACGGTTGGTTTACACTAACAATGGCGTTTCCGGAGCCTTTCGGGGGTTTGGCGGAAATCAGGCAACGTTTGCCGTGGAATCACAACTCGACGCCCTGGCCGAAAAGCTGGCTATGTGCCCGTTGGCGCTTCGCAGAATCAATCTGCGCACGGTTGATGAACCCGGCAGCCGGGGCCAGGTGGTGCGCTGGAGTGCACCGCCGACCGATGTTCTGGCCGAGGCTGGCGCCTCACCCCTCTGGGCGCCCGCGGTTTCGGATGCCCGTAGGCGTTGGCTGACCGGTACCGGCATGGCGATGGGGGCTCAGGGTAACGGACTTGGCGACGGCTTGCCCGACAGAGGCGGCGGTCGGGTGAGTTTGAGCGCTGAAGGCCGGATCCGCCTGGAATTTGGCTTCTCCGACTATGGCCAGAACCTTGCCGAAGCGATCACCTGCCTCGTTTGTGAGACCCTGGGTTGCGTGGCCGGCGATATCGACGTGGTGCTGGGGAACTCGCGGGGGCCGGATTCCGGTCCCACCAGTGCTTCACGCAGCTCTGTTCTGATTCATGGTGTTCTGGCCGACATTCTCCCCCGCTGGAAAGACCGCGTGCGGGATCAGGCTGCAGTGCTGACCGGCCTGCCTTGTGATCAACTGTACAGCGGCCCGGGAGGCTTGTTCGCCGGGGGGCGCCAGGTGCTGAGCTACAGGGAACTGGCTGAAAAAGGGCAACCTGAACAGACTCGGGTTGATGCCAGTCAGGCCTTTCCTGTTGCTCCGGAAGGAAATCAACTCGTGGGTCGTTACCTTCAGTTGCAGATTGCGACGGTGGCCAGGGTTGCCGTAGACCGCCTGACCGGTCGGGTCCGGGTGACTGATCTTCACCACATAACCGCGGCGGGCCGTGTTATCTATCCTCCCGGCTATCTCGGCCAGATTGAGGGAGCAGCCATCATGGGGCTGGGCATGGCGCTCAGCGAGGACATGCCGACCCGGCAAGGACGCTACCTGGCTGACAATCTGGACCAGTACATAATCCCCACCCTGCAGGATGTGCCTGACCAACGTGTGGATGTTCTGGATAACACACCGACGACTGATCGCTTTCCGGTTCGAGGAGTTGGAGAACTGGGTATTGAGGCGGTGGCGCCGGCCATCTGCTCGGCGATTGAGGCGGCCACCGGTATCCGGGTCCGGCACCTTCCGGTGGATGCCGGATACCTGTTGGCCGAGCTTTGTGCCCAAGAGGAAACCTGTTCATGACCAGACAGACTCAGCCGGAACCCTGCGCGCCGGAACACGTGACGTTTGAACTGAACGGCGACGTTATTTCACAGTGGGTATCGCCGGCAACCACGTTGCTGGACATCCTGAGGGGCTCCGGGCGGATCACCTCTGCCCGGGCCGGTTGCCGTATCGGCCGGTGCGGGGCCTGCACGGTGTTGTTGAACGGTCAGGCGGTTCCCGGGTGTCTGGTGATGGCCTGGCAGGTCTCGGGATGCACGGTGGAAACGGCTGAAGGTTTGGCCGAAGCCTCTGATTTTGCTCAGGTAAGAGACGCCCTGGCGACCGAAAGCGCGTTGCAGTGTGGCTATTGTACGCCGGGTGTCGCGGTATCGCTGGTTTCAGGTTTGCGTCAGCAGCAGAACGGTGATGTCGTTGATCTTGAAGAGGCGGTGGCCGGCAACCTATGCCGATGCACCGGATACGGTGGTCTGAAACGTGCCATTGCTGTGCTCACAGAGACGAGTTCTGAAACCTAGGGGGAGCTATGTCCAGTTTTGCAATCCGTCACGCCGCGATCTTCACTGTGGACCCGGACAATCGGGTGATTGCCGATGGTGCACTGGTGGTCGAAGACGGGATGATTCGCCAGGTTGGCGATGTCAGGGAAGTGACTATCCCGGAAGGCGTAGAGGTGATCGATGCCGGCGGCCACGCCTTGCTGCCCGGCCTGATCGACTGTCATTCCCACTCCAGCCTGATGCGTGGTGTGACCGAAAACATGCCTCTGATGGACTGGTTGCCCTGGTACCAACTGGAACACCGGGCCATGACCGAGGAGTACGCTTACCATTCCGCCCGCCTCTGCTACCTCGAGGCTCTGCAGTCCGGCATTACCTGCGTGATGGATATGTTCCGGTACATGGATCGCTGCGCCGACGCTGCGGCTGACCTAGGGCTGCGGGTGCAGTTGGCACCATATGTGGCCGACCGGCCCGGCAAGGATTTCTTCTCGACCCGGGAGGAGAACCGGCAACTGATCCGGTCTCACCATGAAAGCCAGAATGGCCGCATTCGTGTCTGGATGGGGCTGGAACATCTGTTTTACTGCACGGAAGATGCCTACCGGGACGCCGCCCGATTAAGTCGTGAGTATGGCGTGGGCATCCATACCCACTGCAGTGAGCAGAAGGAAGAAGAGCAGGCAGTCACGGCCGAGTTTGGCCGTCGATCCCTGGCGATGCTGGATCACTACGGCATTCTTGGGGAGCGGACCCTGCTGGCCCACTGCGTGTGGCTCAATAATGAGGAGATCGCCCGGGTGGCGGATACCGGCACCAGCATCGCTCACTGTCCGGTAAGTAACGCCAAACTGGCCAGCGGTGTGGCCCGTGTGCCGGAAATGCTGGCGGCAGGTGTCACCGTGGGCCTGGGTACCGATGGGCCGGTCTGTAACAACAGCCTCAGCCTGTTTGAGGAGATGAAGTTTGCCTCCCTGATTCAGAAGGCAACGCGGCTGGATGCCACGGTACTTCCTGCCGAGCAGATTCTGAGGATGGCAACGATCAACGGAGCCAGGGCACTGGGCCTGGATCGGGAAATCGGCTCCCTTGAAGTGGGCAAGAAAGCCGATTTGCTGTTGCTGGATCTGGGTGGCGCCAATATGGCACCGGTGTCGGTGAACGAGCAGGGAGGAAACCTGATCTGGAACCTGGTGTTTGCGGCCGGTCCGGGCAATGTGTCCGGTGTCTGGGTGGACGGGCGGCAGTTGCTTCGCCGTGGTGAAGCGGTGCAGGTCAGCCAGCAGGCGGTCATTGCCGATGCCCAGCGGCAGGGGCTTGCTCTGCATGAGGCCTGTCGGAAACTGGCCCACACACGAATGTCCATGGTCTGACAGCGAGCATATTCAGGAGATCACGATGTCTGCATTACCCATTATTTCCCTGGCCGGCCTGCGCAGCGACGTCCCGGCTCAGCGTCGGGCCACCGCCGCTGAGCTGGGGCGGGCCTGCAGGGAAGTCGGCTTTTTCTACGCTACGGATCACGGAATCCCCCAGGCGGTCTGCGAGGATGCGTTTACCCTGGCAAAGGAACTCTTTGCGCTGCCGATCGCCGAGAAAGAAGTGCTGTCGATCAAGCGCTCGCCCCACAACCGCGGATACGTGGCGATGGCGGATGAGAAGCTGAATCCGGAGTCTGGTGCGGATATGAAGGAAGCCTTCAATATCGGAACGGACTTTCCGGAGGATCACCCGGATGTCCTGGCAGGAAAACCGTTTCGCGGCGTCAACTTCTGGCCCCCGATCGACGGCTGGCGTCAGCGTGCACTGGACTATTTCAACCACTGCCTGGAGCTGGGAAGAACTATTCATCGTGGTTTCAGTATGGATCTGGGGCTGGATGAAGAGTTTTTTGCCCGGCATCTGTCATCGCCGATTGCCACCCTGCGCATGCTGCGCTATCCACCGAGCGCCGGCACCAACACCCGGGAAGACGGTGGTGCTGGAACCCACAGTGATTACGGCAACATCACCATTTTGGCGACAGACAAGGTTGCCGGGCTGGAAGTGCTGAACCGACAGGGCGAGTGGATTCAGGCCCCCCACGTGCCGGGAGCCTTTGTCTGTAACATCGGTGATTGTCTGATGCGCTGGAGTAACGACGTTTACGTCTCCACCCCGCACCGGGTCAGGCCGCCTGCGCAGGAGCGGTACTCTATCGCGCACTTTCTGGAAGTAAACCCGGACTCGGTTGTGGATCCCCGGGATGTCGTACCGGACCAGGCGCCAAAGTATCAGCCGATTACCTGTGCGGATTATCTTGCGTCACGGTTGAACGCAACGTACGACCACCGGGAACCGGAGTGATCAGGATGCTGTCCGCATCACGCTGACGTGGGCAGCGACAACCTTCCAGCCATCCGGGAACCGTGCCAGGTTTGCATCTGTAAGCCCAGACCCGCCGGGTATGTGAGCTGGTGGGGAAAGACCGTCGGCAGTCTCCGGTGATGGATCTGGTGGACGGCCGGGACTTTGGTTTCGACCCTCCCGAGCGCAAGTATGAGTCCGGTCAGGAGTAGTCTCTGATTTGATGTCCTGACGGGCCGGGAGTTACTCCCGGCTCTGCAGCCTCTGCACAATATCGTCCGTGCTTGTCACCTCACCGAATTCGTAGGCAAAGGTGGTCAGGGCGACCTTTTGAACCTCGTCTGCAGTAACGGCCCCCCAGCCAAGATCGGGATAGGGCATGGCGGCGCTGGCATCGCTCAGCGCGATAACCTTGTATTCCCGGTGAACGGCGTCGCGAATGGTGGTGTCACAGCAAACATTGGTGACGGTGCCACAAACGATCAGGGTATCCACATCCCGGGAACGTAGTATGGTGTCCAGGTCGGTGCCGTGAAAGCCGCTGTAGAAGAGTTTGTCCACCACCACATCTCCGGTCAGCGGCGCAAGCTGCTCGATAATCTCAACCATGGGATTGTCACGCGCCAGAACCTCGTCGACATCCGGATACATATCGCTCATGCGCCCGGTGTCAGTGCCGTCACCGCGAACGATGTGACGCAGATAGATAACGGGGACTCCGTTCTTCCGGCAAACGTCGGCCAGTTGCTGAATTCGTGGCGTGATTGCTGTGGTCGATGGAACGTAAAGATCTCCCTCGGGCTCACAGAAGACTCGCTGCATGTCCACCACAATCAGGGCGGTACGACCCGTGACGACCGGCCAGGCATATCTGAGTTTCGGCATGTTCAGGCGTCCTGTTCGTGGCTCGGGCTCTGTTCGCGATGAATGGCATAGGGCCCCCAGGCTTGCCGTACCGGTACCATTTCCACACGATTGATATTGATGTGGTCGGGCAGGTTGGCGATGTGGGCAATCTGCTCGGCAATGTCTTCGGCAGACAACGGCACGGTTCCCTCGTAAACAGAATTTGCTGCGGCCTTGTTGCCGCTGTTACGAACTACCGAAAACTCGGTTTCGGCAATGCCGGGTGCCAGATCGGTGACGCGCACCCCGGTGCCCAGGAGGTCACAGCGGAGGTTGTAGGAGAACTGTTTGATAAACGCCTTGCTGGCACCGTATACATGGCTGCCAGGATACGGCCACTCACCGGCAGTGGAGCCGATGTTGATGATGTTGGTGCCGGCCCCGGTCTCAATCAGTGTGGGCAGCAGGGCATGGGTCACATTGACCACCCCGGTAATGTTGGTGTTGATCATGGTGTGCAGGTCGGCAAGCTGAACATCCTGCATGGCAGCCGGTGCCAGTGCCAGGCCGGCGTTGTTGACCAGGGTATGAATCCGACGAAAGCCTGAAGGCAGCGAGGCGATCGCCTGTGTCACCGCTTCGGCGTCCTGGACATCCAGTTTCAGAGGATGCACCGGTGTCAGGCATCCAAGCTCATCGGCCAGAGCGTAAAGGCGTTCTTCCCGGCGGCCGCAGATAACAATGGACCAGCCGTCGGCGGCAAACCGCCGGGCCGTGGCGGCGCCAAAGCCGGAGGTTGCACCGGTGATAAACAGAGTCTTGCTCAAGGTACTCTCCTGGTGATCGGTAGGGTGTCTGTTCTGCGCCGGATCAGGTGCGCTCTTCCCGGATAAAGGGTGCCCCCAGGGCGCCGGGCTGACTGTTGCTGTCCCTTTTTGATGCGGCCACCCAGATCATGACACCGAGGGTGATGGCGTAAGGGGCCATGAACACAAAGTATTGCGATAGCTTGATGCCGGAAGCGGCCAACTGAGGAATTAGTGCTTCAATGCAGCCGAACAGAATGGCCCCGGCCAGTGCTTTCCAGGGTGACCAGCGAGCGAAAATAACCAGTGCGACGGCAATCCATCCCCTGCCTGCGGTCATGTTTGAAATCCAGAGTTTGGTGCTCAGAACGGCAATGAATGCACCGGCCAGACCAATCAACGCGGCGCCGATCACAATGGCCGCCAACCGGTAGCTCAGTACCGGGATGCCGGCAGCGTCCGCTGCCTGTGGATTTTCGCCAACGGCGCGCATGCGCAGTCCGGGCGTAGTGCGATTGAGGGCCCAGACGGAAACCAGAAAAATCACAGGGATTAGATAGACCACGGGATTCTGAATGAAAAACCGGCCCAGGTAGGGCAACTCGGAGAGTGGCCAGAATGCGATGGTCTCCAGTCCGGGCACAGGCTGGTTGGTCCAGCCCATCAGTGTTCCGGTCAGGGTTGTCAGTCCCTGGCAGAAGAACACCAGTACCAGACCCGAGATTACCTGGTTCATGCGCATGACCAGAACCATCAGGGCAAACAGCAGGGAAACCACGCTGGCGGCAAACATGGCCATGATCAGCGCGAGCGCGGTGTGTTCGAAGGTCAGGTAGGCACCTATCCCGGCAACGGCCCCAACAAGCATCAGCCCCTCGGCACCCAGTGCCAGAACACCGGATTTCTCGGTGATGATCAGTCCCAGAGCCGCGAGGGCAAAAGGCACGGCAAACTCAGGGATGTTACCCATCCAGCTCGTAATCAGGTCCATGATCAGTCTTCCCCTTGCACGCGGCGAATACGATGTCGAATAAAGAAATCTGAAGAGGCGACGCAGATCACCAGTACGGCCTGGATCAGTTGCACCATGGCAAACGGGATTTGATAGAACACCTGAAGGCTTCTACCCGCAACGAACAGGGTGGCAATCAGCAACGCGGCGCAGGTGGCCGCAATGGGATTATTTCGGGCCAGAAACGCGATCAGAATGCCTGAAAACCCATAGCCCACGTAGAAGGAATGTGTGAGGCGACCCTCCTGGCCCGCGGCGACCATAAGGCCAGCCAGTCCCGCCAGGGCGCCGGAAAAGAGCACTGCCATCAGGATGGTTTTGGCAACAGGAACCCCAACGGCACTGGCGACTTTCGGGCTCTTGTCCACGAACCGTAGATAGAGACCGGCGCGGGAGATGTTGACGAACCAGAGTACGAGTAGGGCAATGACAATGGCGATGGGGATCGACAGGCTGAGGCCATTTCCCAACTCCGGCAGAAGCTCGAAGCTTTCATACTTGGGAGAGTATGGGAACGCGTCTTTGGGGTCTTTCCAGGCCCCGTACATCAGGTGCAGCAATACGTTAATCGCAATGTAATTGAGCATCAGGGTCGAAACAATTTCATTAACCTGAAGCTTGAGCCGAAGAAGTACCGGGGCAACCGCCCACAATAATCCGCAGGCCATGGCGGCGGCGATCATCAGTGGAAGACGCATGCCCGGAGCACCGATGTCCCACATGGTGATGGCAGTGGCGCCAATGGCCCCGAAGATCATCTGGCCTTCCAGGCCGAGGTTCCAGAACTTGGCCCGGAACGCCAGGCAACCAGCCAGGCCCACCATAATCAGCGGTGAGGCCTGAAAGAGCACCGATGTCAGGCTCTGGCTATCAAACAGAGTGAGGATCACAAACTCGTTCAGCAGTTCGCCTGCCGGAACTCCCGCGACCACGAGGATGGTGCCGGAAATCAGCAGGCCTAGGATCATGGACCCGGCCAGAATCAGTGCCTGCCAGTGCCAGGCCATCTGCTGGCGGACTTCCAGGGTATATCTGCGCTTTATGAGCGGGCGTTGTAATGCAAATTCAGACATGGTTCACCATTGCTTGGCCAATGGCCTGACGATCGGCAGGCTGTGAAAACTCGTTCACGATACGTCCAGCGGACATGACGCCTATCCGGTCGGCCATGGCCATGACTTCGTCCAGATCCTCACTGATAAGGAGAACCGCTGCGCCATTATCCCGGGCTGCACGCAGCCGTTTCCTGACAGCTTCGGTCGCTTTGACGTCGAGGCCCCGGCTGGGGCTGTGGGCGAGGACAAGTTTAGGGGGATGACTGAACTCCCGGGCGATGACCAGCTTTTGTGCGTTCCCTCCGGAGAGCAGTGCCGATTTCTGTTTCAGCGAACGAACACCCTGGACATCGAATTGTCGAACGGCTTCCGCCGCGTCTGCTTCGATGGCTCCGGTTTTGAGATACCAGAACGGGCCATATCGTCCGGAATGGATGTCGCCCAAGGCAAAGTTGTCAGCGATAGAGAGCGGGCCGGCAAGAGCAGAACCATAACGGTCTGCAGGGATGGCGGCGACGCCGATGGCGCGGCGCCGGGCTGCATCGAAGTCGGCCAGATCGCCTTCGCCGATCAGCTTCATGGTGCCTTCGACACCCTCTGGAATGCCCATCAGGGCGTTGGCCAGTTCGCTCTGGCCGTTCCCGCCGACGCCGGCGATACCGTATATTTCCCCCTTGTTCAGGGTCAGGTCCAGGCCATTCAGGGCCCGGTGGTCACCGGTGCTGGTGAGACCCTTGACGTTCAAATAAGGCTCACCAGATGTCCGTTCCTCTACAGGAATCCTCTGCTCCGGTGCTGATTCGCCGACGGTCAGCTTCACCAGTTCATCCACGGATACCGAATCCGGCTTCAGGCTTTTGATGGTTCGGCCCGAACGCATAATGGTGACCTGATCGGCATAGCGCAGCACGTCGTTCATTTTGTGGGTTACAAGGATGACAGCAGCGCCCTCATGGGCGAATCCCCGCACGGTCGTGAGCAGGTTTTCGGCTTCTTCTTCGGTAAGCACGGCGGTAGGCTCATCCAGAATCAGTATCTTGGCGCCGGCCAGAAGTACTTTAAGAATTTCCACGCGTTGCTGTTCTGCGATGGAGAGTTGATCAATGCGGGCGTCGGGATCAATCCTGAACCCGATGCGCTCGGCCATGGCACGGATGTCGTCAGACACCCGGCGTAGGCGTTCCCGATAAAGCCCGCTGGCCTGGATATGACCCAGGTTCAGCAGGATATTCTCGGCAACGGTGAAGGGAGTCACCAGTTTGAAGTGCTGGTGAACCATTCCGATGCCGAGTTTGGCGGCTTCTTTCGGGCCTTTCAGTTTTACTGGGTTGTCGTCGATGAACAGCGATCCGCCTTCGGGACCATAGAGGCCGGCCACGATGTTCATCAGGGACGACTTGCCGGCTCCGTTTTCGCCGAGCAGGGCGTGAACTTCGCCCCACCTGGCGGTGAAGTCAGCGTCGGACAGGGCCTTGAAACCGTCGAAGGTCTTGCTGACGCCGCTCAGCTGGATCGCGTTCTGTGTACTCATTGCTGGGTAATCACTCCGTCAACAAACCAGTCCATCTGCCACAGGGCGCCATCGGATACGACTTCGCCTTCTGCTGCGCGAACGGTGCCGTTCTGGTCTTTCAGCGGGCCGGCATAGACCTGTAGTTCACCATTCATCAGCTTCTCGCGGGCCGCCATAATCTTGGCTTCTTCTTCCTCATCAACGTTCGGCCCACAGCAGGCGATGTCGGTACCGCCTTCTTTCATGGACAGCAGCGCTCCATGGGGGGCTGGTACCCAGTTGCCGGCGATGATTTTTTCCAGTTCGTTCTTCAGGAAGCGATCCCAGACCCAGACTGACGAACAAACCGTAGCCTTCGGTGCGAACTCGCGGAAATCACGATGGTGACCTGTGCCGTAGACGCCATTTTCCTGGGCAACCAGTTGCGGTGTCGGGGTGTCTACGTGCTGGCCGATGACATCGGCGCCCTGATCGATCAGGGCCTTGGTTGCGGAGCGCTCTTTGGTGGGGTCATTCCAGGCGCCGGTATAGACCACGGTGACGGTTGCATCGGGGTTCATTTCACGGGCACCCATGGCGTAAGCATTGATGGTCCAGTTCACAACACCGAACGGGTTGGCAGCGACGAAACCGAGCTTGCCGGATTCAGACGCTGCGCCGGCTGCCATGCCACAAAGGTACTGGCTCTCGTAGGTACGGCCGTAGTAAGACAGCAGGTTGGGGCCGTTGGTGGTGCCAGAACCGTTCAGGAAGGCGACGTCCGGATAGTCTTCAGACAATGATTTGAATGTATCGGAGTAACCGAAAGCGGTACCGATAATAATGTTGGCGCCACGTTTGATAAAACGCTCGACGGCCGGCCGGATGGCCGAGGCAGATTCAGGAACGCTTTCCACGTACTGAATCTTGATGTCCAGTTCATCCTCCAGGCGCTGACGGGCTTCATCAAAAGCCTGAGTCCAGCCGCCGTCATTGGTCGGAGAGATATAGAGCATGGCGATCTTTGGGTCACTCTTGAGAGTGAAGCCTTCGGCGTGAGCGGTGTTCAATAGGCCCAGGAAACCGGCCAGTGCAAAGCAGGCACTGAATATGAGTTTTTTCATGTTGGTACTTCCTTTGGTTGGGAGAAACGGCTCTACATCATGTGATTGATTCGGAAAACGTTACCTTCCGGGTCCAGCATTACAGCCTGGTACCAGTTGTAATAGGTGGTGTAGGGCTCTTTGATGAGCGTTGCACCAGAGGTGAGAGCTTTGGGAACGTACTCGTCCACCTCTTCCTTGCTGTCCACATCAATGTTCAACAGGAACTTGCAGCCTTTTGTGTCCGAGTAATCATCGAGCTTGAGCAGTTCGTAGGCATCCAGCGCATTGAAACCGATGCAGGAGCGCCCCGTGTCCAGGCCGCGGAAGATGGGTGAACGGATCTCCGGAATTTCCTTGAATCCGAACAGATCCCGGTAAAAAACACTGAGGGCTTCTATATCTTTGGCGAAAACATTGACGTAAGAGAGCGTCCCCATATCAAGCCACCTCCTGGGTGCCACCAAAGGTTGTCTGTTTGACGAATTTGGATTTCAGGTGGTCACCGGAGCTGACAGCCGGGTATTTGCCTTTGCCAGCTTCGTCCAGACAACTGGGCAGACATTCGATCATGGCGTCGTAGTTTGGCTGGTGGAAAAAGACAATGGACTGGCGCGGCTCGGCGGTCTTGGCGTCCAGCGGCGGATTGACAACACGGTGGAGGGTCGAGATCCACTGGTCATTGGTCCATCGCATCATGAGGTCGCCAATATTGACCGCGAAACTGCCCTCCACATAGGGCACGCTGACCCACTCCCCGTTCTGGTTGCATACCTGCAAACCACCCGGTGAGTTGTCGGGTTTGACAATGGTCAGGCTGCCATAGTCGGTATGGGCCCCTGCACGCATCTGGCCAGCTTCAATGTTTGTCCCCATGTTGGGGTAGCTGAGGGTGCGCAGCATGCTGATTTCTTTGTCGATCTTGTCGTCGAAGAAATGCTCGTCCAGCTTGAGGGAGAGGGCAAAAATACGCATCAGCGAACGGGCCAGGTCGCTCATGGCATCGAAATAGTCTGAGTAGGCTTCTTTGAAGCCTTCAATGGTTTCCGGCCACACATTCGGCGCAAAGTGAGGGCCTGCGGCGGCGCCCCGGTGGTACTCGTCGTCCGGTACGTCTGTGGGCCCGATGGAAAAGGATTCTTTCAGGTCTCCCGGCGCGGCTTCTTCCATCGAATAGGACAGGCTTTCTTCGGCAATGGCACTATAACCGCGCACCATATCAGGGCTGGGACGATCCACTTTCCGCTTTTCGATCATGGGCTGGTTGAAAAACTTGCGGCTCAGTGAATAGACGCGATCCACCAGTTCGCTGGGAATTCCGTGGTTGGTGATGACCAGGAAACCAATATCCTTACAGGCCCTGTCGACCTCCTTCGCCACCTGGGCCTTCCCTTCAGGGGTGCCTTCGAAGTAAGGGGCAAGGTCGATCGTTGGTACGTGTTGCAACTGCATGGCACAACCTCCTTCAATTCAGTTTTGCGAGAAGGGCCCGGATAAAAAACAAAGGAGTCGTTCTCGCTCGCTGATTGACGTAGCAGCAAGCGTGCCATTTTTCGATTTTGTTAAAAAACAATCAGTTAGTGGTTTATGAAAAATTGACCCGGATCAAATGGTCTAAATTAGAGCGTATGGTTCTACTTTGAGCCCAAATTAGGGGCAGGAGAGTTTCGGGGAACGAGCTGCTCTCCGATCAGCGGGGGCGGACGCCGTTAAGAATGATGGTTTCGAGGCTACTGAGGGTTTCCTGAAAGAAGCCCGGATCTTCCAGCGTTTTCCCGGCAACGGCTTCTACCTGTACGCGAAAGTCGGCGTAGTGCTGGGTGGTCGCCCATAGCGAAAAAACCAGGTGGTAAGGCTCTACGGGCGCCAGTTTGCCCTGATCAATCCAGGTCTGGATAACCTCTATTTTGTTCTCGACCAGATCGTGCAGTGGCTGTTGCAGTTCGGTCAGCATTAACGGCGCGCCCTGCATGACTTCCATGCAGAACAGTCGGGATTCGGCGGGGTGGTCCCTCGAAAACTCCAGCTTGACCCGAACGTAGTCCCTGATGGCCTCTATAGGATCCTGCTCGACCGTGAATGCCCGCAGCGGTTTGAGCCATAAATCCAGAAGCTCTCGAAGTACGCTGACGTAGAGCTCTTCTTTACTGCTGAAGTAATAGAAGAGGTTGGTTTTGGATACATCGGCCTGAAGTGCAATCTGGTCGATACTGGCGCCGTGCAATCCGTATTTCGAGAAGGTGCTTAGCGCAGCATCCAGAATAGTTGCCCGTTTCTTCTCGCTATTGCGCATTCTTCTATTGAGCGCCGCAGCGGAGGGAACCCGCTGTGGCTTCCGTTTGCCCTCGCTGGCTGTTTCCTTGCCCTTTCTGATGACGCTCACGTAGTTCTCCGCTGGATTGACCGGACGCTCATTCTAGCACCGGATTTCTCGGTGAATAGGTCTTTTAGATGCGATCAGCCGGTTTGCCCCAAAAACGCCCGCAGTGCACAAACCGAGTGCTCTATTTCAGACCAAATGGTCTGAAATTATTAAGTGAAAAGTTGCAGGTAATTGATTTGTAATAATAAAAAGCATTATGGCCGACATTATGCGTTGCTGTTGGGGAACGTGAGTCACAGGTGGTGGCCCGAGTGCGCCATCAGACCGGAAACATCAAGGAGAACCCCATGAGCGAACAGATGAATATCGGCGTCTTCATTCCCATCGGCAACAATGGTTGGCTGATCTCGAAGAACGCGCCTCAGTACATGCCGACGTTCGAGTTGAACAGGGAGATTACCCAGAAAGCAGAGGGCTACGGCTTCGACTTCGCGCTGTCGATGATCAAGCTGCGCGGGTTCGGCGGTGAAACTGAATTCTGGGAGCACAATCTGGAGTCGTTCACCTTGATGGCGGGCCTTGCTGCAGTCACCAGCAAAATCCAGTTATTCGCCACTGCGGCAACACTGACCATGCCGCCGGCCATCGTTGCTCGTATGGCCTCCACCATTGATTCCATCTCCAATGGTCGTTTCGGGGTGAACCTGGTGACGGGCTGGCAGAAACCGGAATACTCCCAGATGGGGCTATGGCCGGGCGATGAATTCTTCGGCTCCCGCTATGAGTATCTTGGTGAATATGCCCAGGTGCTGCGGGATCTCTGGGCGACTGGCCACAGTGATTTCAAAGGCGAGCACTTCCAGATGGATGATTGTCGTGTTAGCCCCGTACCGCAGGCCGACATGAAAGTTATTTGTGCCGGGCAGAGTGAGGCCGGGATGGCGTTTACCGCCAAATATGCCGATTACAACTTCTGCTTTGGTAAAGGGGTGAACACGCCAACTGCCTTTGCGCCAACCGTTGAGCGCCTGGTTAAGGCTACCGAAGAAGCCCAGCGGGAGGTCAGTTCCGTCGCCCTGTTCATGCTGATTGCCGACAAAACTGATGAAGCGGCGCGGGCCAAGTGGGAATCCTACAAGGAAGGTGTCGATGAAGAGGCGGTGGCCTGGCTCGGTGAACAGGGTGCCGCGGACAAGAAGTCCAAATCCGATACCAACATCCGTCAGATGGCAGATCCGACGTCCGCAGTGAACATCAATATGGGCACCCTGGTAGGTTCCTACGAGAGTGTCGCTCGGATGCTGGATGAAGTAGGTACGGTTGAGGGTGTCAGTGGCGTAATGCTGACCTTTGACGATTTCGTTCAGGGCATTGAGGACTTCGGCAAGTACATTCAGCCGCTGATGAAAACGCGGGTACATATCAACCAGGAACTGGAGCAGGCCGTATGAACATCGAAACGGAGCAATCGGGCTACATCCTGAATACCGGCGCGGAACCTGTTCTGGAATTGCCGGGAAAACCGGAAGCCCTGAATGTCCGCGCCAGTGAGTCGGCGCTGGTCGTGGTGGATATGCAGAACGCGTATTCCACGATCGGAGGTTATCTGGACCGGGCCGGCTTCGACGTTTCCACAACCGGACCTGTCATCCAGCAGATCAAAAAGGCGATCGCTGTGGCGCGGGCGGCAGGCATTCCGGTGATTTTCTTCCAGAACGGCTGGGACCCAGAGTACGTTGAAGCTGGTGGCCCCGGTTCCCCGAACTGGTACAAATCCAATGCCCTGAAAACCATGCGTAAGAAACCGGAACTCAATGGCAGCCTTCTTGCCAAGGGTACCTGGGACTATGATCTGGTGGAGGAACTTCAGCCACAGCCCGGCGATATAGTCATACCCAAGCCCCGTTACAGCGGTTTCTTCAACACCTCGTTTGACAGCATTCTGCGCAGTCGGGGTATTCGCAACCTGATCTTTACCGGCATCGCGACCAACGTCTGTGTTGAATCGACCCTGAGAGACGGCTTTTTCCTGGAGTACTTCGGGGTGGTTCTGGCCGATGCCACGCACCAGGCTGGCCCGGAGTTCATCCAGCAGGCCGCGTTGTACAACATTGAAACGTTCTTCGGCTGGGTGTCCAGCACAGAAGATTTCTGCCAGACCTTCGGCGGCGCTACAGGCGACGCAGAAACAGCTCAAACTGAATCCACAGCTGCATAAAAGACGGAGATACACCATGCCAAAGACTTCCATTATTCCCGCAGGTTCAGGAAAACCGCTGGCTCCTTACGTCCCCGGCTCCATGGCCGATGGCGTTGTGTACGTTTCCGGGACTTTGCCGTTTGACAAGGACACCAACGTGGTTCACGTCGGCGACGCAGAAGCCCAGACCCGGCACGTACTGGAGATCATCAAAGGCGTTGTTGAAGCGGCGGGCGGAACCATGGACGACGTTACCTTCAACATGATCATGGTCACCGACTGGGACAACTACGCGGCGGTCAACAAGGTGTATGCCGAGTACTTTCCGGGAGAGAAACCGGCCCGTTATTGCATTCAATGTGGCCTGGTGAAGCCGGATGCATTGGTTGAAATCGCCAGTATTGCGCACGTAGGTAAATGATGACTGGTGCCGTAAGCTCACTTTATTGGGAAATCCATGGCCCGGCCGACGGTGAGCTCGTCGTGCTCAGTGCCGGGCTCGGTGGGTCAAGGAATTACTGGGCGGCTCAGTTGCCCGCTCTAACCAAGTATTATCGGGTGCTGGTCTATGACCATTTCGGCACCGGGCGCAGCCGGGGTGAAATCCCGGAGCTCTACACGGTTGAAGCGATGGCGGCAGAGCTTGGCGGGTTGCTGGAGGATCAGGTGTCCGGGCCGGTGCATTTCATTGGTCATGCACTGGGCGGGCTGATCGGTCTGGAGTTGGCGCGACGGTCGCCGGAGTTGGTTGCCAGCCTGCTGTTAATCAACGCCTGGTCAGAACCCAATGCGCATTCCCGGCGATGCTTCTCGGTGCGCAGGAAGTTACTGCTGAATTCCGGGCCTGAGGCGTATCTCGAAGCCCAGCCTCTGTTCCTGTACACGCCGGTATGGATAGCCGCCAACACTGAGTGGCTGGAGCAGGAGTCTTCTCATGCGTTGGCCAGTTTCCCGCCTCCGGCAAATGTTCTAAGGCGCATCGCGGCGCTTCTGGCCTGGCAACCGGCTGCGCAGGAGCTGGCCAAAGTGCGTGCAGAGACGCTCGTGCTTGCGACCCGTGATGACTCATTGGTGCCTTGGACCTGTTCCCAGAAGCTGGCGGCCCGTCTGCCAAATTCCAGCATTCGGCTTCTGCCCGAAGGTGGTCATGGGGTCAATGTCACAGAGGTTGAACGGTTCAATGAACTGATGCTCGATCACCTCAGGAAACATCGTTTGCCCGCAGCGGCGTTAACCACCCAGGAGGCCCTATGAGCCAACAACTTGATGAAAAGGCCCTCGGTCAACTGTTTACCGAGGCGCGCACCCACAATGGCTGGTTGGATCAGTCCATCCCGGAAGACACGCTCCGGGCGTTATACGACCTGGTGAAAATGGGCCCGACATCTGCCAACTGCAGCCCGGCTCGATTTGTGTTTGTCAGAAGTGCCGCTGGAAAGGAGAAACTGGCGCCCTGTCTGTCCAGCGGTAACCTGGACAAGACAATGAGTGCTCCGGTCACGGTGATCGTGGCTTATGACGAAGAGTTTTACGAGCGACTGCCCGAGTTGTTTCCCCATGGCGATGCTCGAAGCTGGTTTACCAGCAGCCCCGAAATGGCTTACGAAACTGCATTTCGTAACAGTTCAATGCAGGCTGCCTACCTGATACTGGCTGCCCGGTCGCTGGGCCTGGATACCGGGCCAATGTCCGGCTTTGATCCTGGCAAGGTCAATGAGGCGTTCTTCGCTGGGAATACGTGGAAAGTCAATCTTCTGATCAACCTTGGCCACGGCAATCCGGACAAGGTCTATGGCAGATTGCCTCGCCTGGAATTCGACAACGCTTGCCGACTGGCATAAGGAGAGAATGATGAAATCTCAACCGCAACTTCGTGAGGTGCTCACCATGCCGCCGCTCGTGGACAAGCAGTCGTTCCGCAATGCCATGTCCACCCTGGCCGCAGCCGTCAATGTTGTCACTACCGATGGGCCGGGTGGTCGAGCGGGATTCACTGCTACGGCTGTCTGCAGCGTTTGCGACGAGCCGCCTACCCTGTTGGTGTGCCTGAACCGTGGCGCATCGGTGTACGACGCCTTCCGGCAGAATGACAGCATCTGCGTCAACACGCTGGCTGATCACCAATCCGATTTATCGAATCTGTTCGGCAGCAAAACGACCATGGAACAGCGCTTTGCCGGCGCAACCTGGAGCACCGCGGTCACCGGCGCACCGGTATTGGAAGAGGCGCTGGTGAGCTTCGACTGCACCGTGAGCAAGCGGGTAAGTGTGGGTACTCACGACATTCTGTTCTGTGAGGTCGCGAACGTCCGCCATCAGGATGATATCGGTGGTCTGGTCTACTTTGATCGGGGTTACCACCGTCTGAAAAGCGAGTGACGGGGTCTCTTGCTGTCCGGTAACCGACCGCCCGGACAGCATGGAACGTTAAGCCATCAGTTGTTCCGCCATCCGGTTCTGTTCTTCAATGATGTGAGGCAGGGAACGGGTCAGCAGGTGGCCCTCTTCTATCACCACACGACCATTGATGATGCTCCATTGCACGCGCGGTGGTGTGCAGAACACCAGCGAGGCCAGTGGATCGCTCTGGCCGCCGGCCATGGCAATATCATCGGTGCGAAAAGCCACGATGTCCGCGCAGTAGCCCGGCTGAATTCTGCCCAGGGCATCCCCCCGGCCGAGCACTTCCGCGCCACCACGGGTAGCGATCCGCAGCGCTTCCCGGGCGGTCATGGCGCCGGGCTCCTGATCCCTCACGCGGGCTGACAACATGGCCAGGCGTGCCTCATCCAGCAGGTTGCCACTATCATTTGAGGAGCTGCCGTCCACGCCGAGTCCCACCTTTACCCCGGCATCCACCATTTTCCGGACCGGGGCAATGCCTGAGGCTAATCGCATGTTTGAGCAGGGGCAGTGAGCGACGCCAGTACCGGTTCGAGCGAACAGAGCAATGCCGGGGTCATCCAGGTGTACGCAGTGGGCGTGCCAGACATCCTCTCCGACCCACCCGACCTCTTCCGTATATTCGGTCGGCGTCATGCCATAGCGTTCCTGGCTGAAGGCCAGATCCTTCCAGTTTTCCGCCGTGTGGGTATGTAAGCCTACCTTCAATGACCGGGCCATGGTGGCGGCGTCGCGCATCAGGTCGGTTGTTACGGTAAATGGCGAACAGGGTGCCAGCGCCACCCGAGCCATGGCGTCCGGGCTGTGATCATGGTGTGTTTCCACGACTCGCAACATGTCCTTGAGGATCGCACTTTCATCCTGCTCCACCAGTTCATCCGGTGGCAACCCACCCTTGCTCTGGCCCAGGCTCATGGCGCCCCGAGCGCCATGGAAACGGATGCCCATTTCTGCGGCCGCCTGGAAACTGTCGTCCAGAGTGATGCCGTTGACATGCAGATAGGCGTGGTCGGCGGCGGTGGTGCATCCCGATAGCATCAGCTCCGCCATGGCGGTTCGGCTGGCAGCTCGTTGCATGGCCGGGGTGATGTTTCGCCAGACTGGAAACAGGGCGCTCAGCCAGTCGAACAGCTCGCCATTCTGTGCAGCGGGCAGCGCACGAGTCAGAGACTGGAACATGTGGTGATGGGTATTGATCAGCCCCGGACTCACCACATGACCCTTCAGGTCGATGGTGCGATCTGCAGTATCGGGGCAGTCGTCGGCAGCGCCGACCGCTTCAATACGGTTGTTGCGGACCAGAATGTAACCATTCTCGATCTCTCTGTCGTTGTCGTCCATGGTGGCGATAACGCGAGCATTTTTAAGTAGCAGAGTTTCTGTCATTGCTGAAATCGTCTTGGTGGTAAATGGGGCTGATTACTATGCAAGAGCAATGCCTGTCTGGTTTTCGGTAAAAGCCTGACCTTATGGTCAATTAAATAGCAGTGTGCACTTTTTTGAGGCGGAATATCTGTTAAAGAGTCCGATAATGGGGCTTTTAAGGCGGATTTTTATGGCATGTCATTTGCAAATTATCTGACCAACTGGATAACAAAGCATGGAGTGATGCAGGAGAAAACATGCCGAACGAGACACAGGAAATACCCGTAATTCATTTTGAGCGGTTCTTGAACGGAACCAGTGCGGAACGTAAATCGGTGGCGGACCAGATGCGTCGGGCCAGTCAGGATTGGGGGTTTTTCTATCTGTCGGGTTGTGGAATGCCAGATGAGCAGCTGGAAGCGGCATTCTCCGGTTCGAAAGCGTTTTTTGCTCTGCCACAGAAGGATAAGCAAGGGGTCGCCTGGCAGAACCCGGAGAGTAATCGAGGTTATGTTGGGATCAAGCGGGAAAAGCTTGATCCCACCCGTCCGGGTGACTTGAAAGAGGCTTTCAATCTAGCGCCGGAAGGCCCCGGTCCGGACACCCATAAAAACCTCTGGCCCGCCGGCTATCCCCGTTTCGAGACTGTTATGACCCGGTTTCTCGGGGAGTGCATTCTAACCGCCGACCGGGTGCTACAAGCTTTCGCCCTCGCGCTGGGGCAGCCGGAAGATTTCTTCAAGAATGCCCACAACGAACACGACCATACCCTGCGGCTGTTGCATTACCCGCCATTACCCGAAGGATTTGAGCCGGAAGACGGTGAAAGTCGTGCCGGAGCCCATACCGATTACGGCAGTATCACCCTCTTGTTCCAGGATGATGTTGGCGGTCTTGAGGTCTGCACCCGCTCGGGAGAATGGATCCGGGCGACGCCGATACCCGGCACCGTTGTGGTCAATACCGGGGACCTGATGCATCGCTGGACCAACCATGTGTTCTGTTCGACGCCGCATCGGGTGAACGTCGCACCAGAGCATCGTCATCGTGATCGTTATTCCATTGCCTTTTTCTGCCACCCCAACAAAACATCGGAAATAGCCTGCATCGAGAGTTGCGCCACCGCAGACAACCCTGCGATTTATGGGCCTATCTCGGCAGGGCAGCACCTGAATGAAAAACTCACCAACACCTACGGGGCCCAGGCCCAGAACTGAGGAATGACAATGAAACAACTGAAGAACATTGCGGCGGGTCTCACGCTGTCGTTCGGTGCTGCCGCCGGTTTCGTCCAGGCAGAGGAACTGACCCCGGTAACCGTTGCCACAACCTGGTATGCCCAGGCCGAACACGGTGGTTTCTATGCCGCAAAGGCCATGGGGATTTATGAAAAGCACGGACTGGATGTCACCATCAAGATGGGTGGCCCCCAGGTGAACAATGTGCAGTTGCTCATGGGTGGGTCGGTGGATTTCATCATGGGCTACAGCCTGCAGTCGCTCAACGCCGTTAACCAGGGAATCCCTCTGGTAACAGTCGCCGCATTCTTCCAGAAAGATCCGCAGTCGTTAGTGGTTCATGAGGGTGTTGGCAATGACTCTCTGGAAGCCATGAAGGGCAAATCCATGCGTGTTCCTACCGCAGGACGGGTTGCCTACTGGCCGTGGCTGAAAACTGAATATGGTTACACCGATGACCAGTTGCAGGCCTACGACTACAGCTTCGCTCCGTTCATCCAGGATGATCAGACGATTCAGCAGGGCTACGTAACCAATGATGGTTTCTTCCTGGATCAGGCCGGGGTCAAGGGAAAAAGCCTGCTACTGGCCAACTATGGCTGGGAGGCCTATGCGGCCACGCTGGATACCACGGCTGACAGGATCGAAGAGAATCCGGAGGTTGTGCAGAAGATGGTTGCCGCAACAGCGGAGGGCTGGAAGGCCTATTTCGAGAATCCGGCCCCGGCGAATGCCCTGATCAAGGAAGACAACCCCGAAATGCAGGATGCGTTGCTGGCCTACAGCCATGCGAAAATGCAGGAGGAGGGTATTCTTCTGTCCGGCGCTGCCGAGGACGGTCGTTACGGGATGATGACCCTGGAACGTTGGCAGGCATTCTTTGAGGATATGGTTGAAGCAGGCACCCTGCCGGAGGATCTGGACTGGAAAAAGGCGTTTGATCTGTCCTATATACAATCGGTCTACGCCGACTGATCAGCGTACCCGATAGTATGAATCAGAAGGACGGCCCGAAAGGCCGTCCTTTTTTACATCTGGCTGGCTACAAATTCCGCCAGGGCAAGGGCAACACAACCAGGTGCTGCGACCTGGGGAACGTGACCGGTATCCAGAGAAACGATCGATGCGCCCGGGACCAGCTGCTGCATTCGCCGTTGCACCGGCAAGATCACAGAGCGGTCTTGCCTCGCCTCGATGTACAGCCTTGGCAGCTTTCCAAAACGGGCGTCAGTCCAGTGAGGCACCAGCATCCGGCTGCCCTCGGCCTGTGGATTGAAGCGGGGAATTGCCTGCTCGGCAATGGACTCACTGACGTCTTGCAGGAAAATCTGACGTATGGCATCTGCCGGTACGCGGGAAACCTGCCCGTTGTCTTCCCAGGTCAGAAACGGGCCAATGCCGGAGGCTTCGGGGTACTGTTCCCGCATGTCGCTGACGATTTGGCCAAAACCCGTACCGGAAGGCAGCATCATGCCCGCCAGGTAGGCAACGCCAATGACTCGTTCAGGAATGGCTTCTGCCAGTTGGGTTGCAACGGCACCGCCCCCGGAATGCCCCACCAGTAGCAGTGGGCCTTCGACCTTCTGAAGCATCTTTTCCAGGTCGTCGACGCATTGGCTGAGAGAGGCGTCGGCCGGGTTGCCCAGGCGGCTTCCGCACCCCGGGAGATCCGGTGCCATAACGTTGAAGCCCTGCTCTTTGAGATAAGGGGTGATGGTTTCCCATACCCAGCCGCCGGCCCAGGCGCCATGGATCAGAACGGCGGTCGTCATTTGTTCAGGCATAGGTTCTCCGGTACATCTCCATCAGGTGGGCTTCAACCGTTGTGGACGGGTAGTGAGGTTGCTCACCCTCGGAAAGGCAGGTAGGCAGGCAGGTGACGGTGTGGTCGGGGTTGCCGCTGAAGAAAAACGGCACCGAGTAGCGTTCGGCGCCCGACGTATTGACGACCCTGTGCAGGGTTGAGCGGTAACAGTCGTTGGTCCAGCGGGCGATCATGTCGCCAAGGTTGACCACAAAAGTGCCGGGGATGGGTTTTGCTTCGATCCACTGCTCACAACGGACATCCCACACCTGAAGCCCCGGCTTGTCGTCTAACAGCAAGACGGTGATGCCGCCAAAATCTGTGTGGGCTCCGCACCCTTTTTCCCCGGGAGCCGGCTGGGCGGGTTGAGGTGGGTAGTGCAGCAATCTCAGGGTGGATAATGGTTGGTGGCAGAAGTCCGTAAAAAAGTCCGGTTTCAGATCCAGGGTTAGGGCCAGAGCCTCCATTATGCGGGTGCTGAGCTGGTTCATGGCGTTGAAGTATGAGGTCATGGTGTTGCGGAAGCCGGGCAGTGTTTCTGGCCATTGGTTTCCACCCTGGTTGAATCGGCCGGCCTGTACGCGGGGGTCGGTTTCGTCCAGCTCTTCGCCTATGTAGAACCCTTCTTTCAAGTCTGGGGGCGCGCCGGTCTCCAAAGTCTGCCCCCTCATTGATTCATAGCCTCGGTTCGCTCGGGAGTGAGCCTTGTGGATCGCCTGTTTGTGTTCTTTTGGCAGGTTGAACAGAGCCTGTGACTCCCTGAATACCTGATCGATCAGCTCTGGGGGGATGCCATGTTCGCGGATATAGAAGAACCCCGTATGCAGACAGGCTTCGGTCAGCGAGCTCGTCAGCGCCTGCCTTTGTTGCTCGGTTCCCGAGAGTAACGACAGGTCAATGATGGGTAATGAACCGCCTGTTTCATTCGTGCTGCTCATGCTTTAACTCCGGTTTACGATTCTAAAACTGTCCATGTGGTCAGTAATTCACAAAGCGTGCCAATCAAGAAATATCGTTGGTCGGGCGGATGGCCGGAAATACCACGGTTTTCGAGGGTTCAGTGGCGTTGCAGCGGATTTCGTAAAGGCTTCATATCAGGGCGGCTCCCCATTTAATGCACCAGATTCGCGCGCCATAAAACGCGGTCCAGCGCTTGTTTGGGCTTACATGTAGAGATGTGTGGGCTGGCCTTCCACACGCAACACAGGCCCGGAAACTGGAGTGTTTTCAGCGGTAAAGGTGAGGTTTCCAACGAATTGTGCGGTAACAGACATATTCTGGCCTGTCCTTTGCAGTTCAGTTTTAAAACCTGACCGAATGATCAATAAAGCTCGGAAAGATTAAACCCGAAGGAGAATACTCATGCACAAAGGTTTCAAACGCTCGATTCTGATCGCTGCCTCACTGGCTGGCGGGTTGATGGCTCAGGCAGCATTGGCGGCCGACAAAGTGGTTTACCAACTGGATTGGCTGCCAGGGGGGGATAAGTCACCGGTGTATGTAGGTGTACAGGAGGGATTCTTTGAAGCCGAAGGCCTGGAAGTCAAAATCGCCAGTGGCCGGGGTTCGACCGACGCGATTACCAAGATTGCCACCGGACAAGCCGACATCGGCAGCGCAGACATCGGGGCGCTGATGGCAGCCAAGGTCCAGGACAATAGTCTGCCGGTGACAGCCGTCTATAGCATCTTCAACCAGGCACCTCATGCGTTCTTTACCTTGCAGAAGGCCGACATCAGCGAGATGACGGATATCGAGGGCAAGAAAGTCGCTACATCACCGTTCACATCCTCCAATGCGTTCCTGCCGCTGGTGCTAAAAGAGAACGGCATGGCTGAGGATGCGGTGAGTTTGACCAAGGCTGACCCAGGTGCCCTGGGGCCGATGCTGATGAACGGTGGAACCGACGCCATCATTGCCTGGGTCACGAATATCGCCCTGTTTGCAGATCAGGCCAAAGCCACCGGTAACGAGCTGGTGGTACTGCCATGGTCCGATGCCGGACTGGAACTTTACTCGGCATCCGTGGTGGCCAGCGAGGCCTTCCTGAGTGAGCGTCCGGACGTGGCCAAGCGCTTCTTGCGGGCTTTTGACAAGTCTCTCAAGTTCACCAGCGAGAATCCGCGCAAGGCAGCCGAAGCTCTGAACAGCATGGTGCCGGAAGTGGATGTCGATGTAGCAACCGGCCAGATTGGCGACACCATGAAGTTGGTTATGAACGACGTCAGCGACCGGGATGGCCTGGGAGCCCTCACTGAGGAACGTGTGGCGCTGACCTGGAGCTGGGTGGCGCAAGCCGAGAAACTGGCCGGTGATGCACTGGACCCGGAAATCATCATCGACCGGACCCTTTTTGAGGCGCTGTAAGCATGACTGAGCCCGCCACTAATCGTCCGTTTGTGCGGCTCTCCGGAGTCGGGCACCGTTACGATCCCAACCCGGCAATCCCGCCCGCGGTCACCGGTATTGAACTGGACATCCGCCGTCACGAGTTCGTGGCGGTGGTGGGACCTTCCGGCTGCGGAAAATCCACCTTGCTGCGGATGATTGCCGGGCTGTTGACCCCAACAGAGGGACAGGTCTCGGTATTTGGAAAGCAGGTCTCCGGACCCCGGGACGACGTTGGTATCGTGTTTCAGAAACCAACGCTGTTGCCTTGGCTGACTGTCCGAAAGAACGTGCTTTTCCCGCTCAAGCACAAGTTCGGCCGTTACGGTCGTGACGATGAAAAGCGTGCGGACGCCTTGCTGGCCATGGCGGGCCTGGAAAGTTTTGCCAACAAGATGCCGAATGAGCTCTCTGGCGGCATGCAGCAACGGGTCGGAATCGTTCGGGCGCTGTTGCTGAACCCGGATATTCTGTTGATGGATGAACCTTTCTCGGCACTCGATGCAATGACTCGGGAGCAGATCGGGTTCGATCTTCTGAAAATCTGGCAGGAAAACCCCAAGACCGTGCTATTCATTACCCATTCCATCGCCGAAGCCGTGCTGCTGGCAGACCGGGTGCTGGTGATGAGCAAGCGCCCCGGTACCGTGTTGGAGATGGTGGATGTGGACCTGCCTAGGCCACGCACGACCCAAACCATATCCGAACCCAGATTCGGCCAGTTAACTGAGCGACTGAGGAAGCATATCTATGAGCCTGAAGCTTGAGAATAGGGCCGGCCGCTCCCTGTTGACGGCGGCGCCCTGGTTGTTCTTTGTGGCGCTGGTTCTGCTATGGGAACTGGTTTGTCAGGGGTTCTCTTTGCCGGCCTATGTATTGCCAGCCCCCTCGGCCATCGTCGAGGCTTTTTTCAATGTGGAGATGAGCCGCTGGTTTACCCATCTGTGGGCGACCCTGCGGGTGGCTTTGATGGGGTTCGCGGCGTCCATCCTGGTGGCGATTCCCATTGCCATCGCCATGATGCGATCGGAGCTGCTGTCGCGCACTCTCTTTCCGTTACTGGTGGTGGTTCAATCCACCCCGGTGGTGGCGGTTGCGCCACTGATCATCGTATTGATGGGGTCCGATGACCCATCACGGGTATTGATTACCTGCCTGCTGACGTTCTTCCCGCTGGTGGTTTCGACTGCGACCGGGATCAACGAAACCCCCGATGAACTGGTTGAATTGAGTCGTTCGCTGGATGCCCCGCTGCGTAGGGAAACCTGGCAGATCCGGATTCCTTACGCCATTCCGCATATTTTCAGCGGCCTGCGCGTGGCCATCACTCTGGCCATTATCGGCGCCGTGGTGGCGGAATTTGTTGCCGCCGAAGAGGGACTGGGTTACTTCATTCAGTTCTCGACGTCGTTTTTCCGGATTCCGCAGGCCTTCGCGGGGCTGTTCTTTCTGGCAGTGGTCAGCCTGTTGCTGTTCAAGTCGGTGCACTGGGCGCAGCAGATCTTTTTCCCATGGAGCCTGCCCAAAAAACAGGGCTAAGCATGTCATAAGAGGTTAACGAATTGTCTGAACAGGAAAGATTGAACAATACCGATCTGGCAATGATGCAAAAGGTCATCGCCATGGCAAACGGGCTGGCGGAAGACGGAGTACATCCGTTTGCCGCCTTGTTGGTCGACAGTGAAGGCTCTGTCTTGATGGAGCAGGGCAACGCTTACCTCCCGGACCGTGATATGACAGGTCATGCCGAGCGCGTTCTGATGACTCGGGCCAGCAAGGCCTGGCGTCCAGACTTTCTGGCCGGTTGCACCATGTACGTATCCGCAGAGCCTTGTTGCATGTGTGCCGGTTCGGCCTACTGGGCCGGTTTGGGGAGAATAGTCTACGGGCTCAGTGAACACCGGCTGAAGAACATTACCGGCAACCATCCCGAAAATCCGACGCTCGATCTGCCCTGCCGGCAGGTGTTTGATTCCGGACAGCGCGAAGTCGAGGTGATCGGGCCGGTCCTGGAGGACGATGCAGCAAAAGTGCATGAAGTATTTTGGCAGAAGCACGGACAATGAAGGAGGGCGTCATGACAGCAAGCCGTGTCACCGTGGTTGTTGATTCCCGATACGGCAGCACACTGGCGCTCGCCCGAGCAGTGGCGTCAGGCGCATTGTCGGAAGGTGCGGAAGTTCGTCTTTGCCGAGTGGCCATAGATGAGCCCGAATTCAGTGTGGACTCGGAACGGGCTGATTTTATTGCGGCCCAGGCAGAATTCCGTGCGCTACCCAGAGCCACTGCCGATGATCTTGACTGGGCAAAAGGAATTGTCTGGGGGTCTCCCACCCGATATGGGTTGATGAGTACACCGCTTAGGGCGTTTATCGATGAAGTGGCACCTCTTTGGCGGCAAGGTGCCTTGATCGGCAAAGTGGGGGCTGCGTTTACCTCCACGGGAGGTATGCATTCTGGAAACGAGATGACGTTGCTCTCTCTTTTATTGCCCTTCATGCAGCATGGGATGGTGTTGGCCGGTGTTCCCCACAGTGTTCCGGAGTTGGTGCGGACCGAAAAAGGAGGTTCGCCCTATGGGGCGACAACGGTTACTGGATTCGATGGAAACAGGGGAGTTGACGAGAACGAACTTGCCATTGCCCGTGCATTGGGGGCAAGGGTGGCGAGACTGTCAGGCTGGGTAACACTCGAGCCATCGTCGGTTGAACTTGCGGCATACGCCACCTAGGTCGAGGGAATGGTGTAAGCGTGACGTTGTGTAGTCCTTTTGCCGCCTTCGGGCGGTTTTTTTTGGCTTGTTCAAAAGTAGAGCAGTTGGCCAGAGTTTGTTTAAAACTGGTGCGTTTTTCTGTGTTCTATATTTTTTAAGCTAATGATATTAAATAATAAAAACTTATTTCTTATATGGCATGAAGGTTGCCTTATAAAACCTGAGCAATTGGTCAATTAAAAGAGGCGTAAACCGCCTGGTCTAGGAGAGTATCCATGAAGATGAAGCTAAGCACCGTTCTGGGTGGTTCGATCATGATGGCCGGCCTGGTCGCTTTTTCGCCGGTAAATGCGGACGAGTTGGATAAGGTCGTATTTGGAACCAACTGGTATGCCCAAGCTGAGCATGGTGGCTTTTATCAAGCACTGGCAACAGGCCTTTACGAGGGGCACGGGCTGGATGTAGAAATCAGAATGGGTGGCCCGCAGGTAAACGGAACCCAGTTGTTGGTAACTGGGCGCTATGACCTGCTCATGGGCTATCCCATTGGCAACATTAACGCGGTCGAGAAGGGCTTGCCCGTTATGACCGTGGCTGCCTCCATGCAGGGAGATCCTCAGTCATTGGTTGCGCATCCCCACGTTGAATCCATTGAGCAGATCAAGGAAGAGGGCCTGCCCATTTATCTGGCAACCCATGCCCATTCCACCTTTTGGCCATGGCTGAAGGCAGAGTACGGGTTCGAAGACGATGTTGTGCACGCCTATACCTTCAGTGTTGCGCCATTTCTGACCGATGAAAGCATTGTTCAGCAGGGCTACCTCTCGTCGGAGCCTTTTGCAATCCAGAAAGGGGGAATTGAGCCGAACGTCTTCCTGTTGTCGGACTACGGTTACCCTCCGTACGCCACCACCATCGAAACCACAACCGACATGATTGAAGAGCGGCCAGACGTGGTCAAACGGTTTGTGCAGGCAAGCATGGAAGGCTGGCAAAGCTACCTGGAGAACCCGGAGCCCGGGAACAAGCTCATCATGCAGGAAAACCCTGAGATGACGCCTGAGCAAATTGCCTATGGCATCGAAAAGATCAAGGACTACGAACTGGTGACTGGCGGCGACGCGGGAACCCAGGGAATTGGAGTGATGACCGAAGAACGTTGGACGAAGATCAAGGATTTCATGGTTGGCGCAGGCCTTGCGTCGGCAGATCTTGATCTCAGCAAGGTTTTCACCCTGGAATTTCTGCCCGAAGAGCCGGTGCTGCCGTAAGCATCGAACCCTATCCTGATGCCGGTCGGTGACGCCATTGATCGGCCCTGGAGATATCATTATGACAGCGGACAAAGTAACACCCCTGAATCCGGCCCGGGAGCCGAATGTTATGGCTCCAGCGCCAGAGGCGCTCGCCCCGGGCAGACCGGTCCTGCAGGTGGACGGGGTTAACAAAATCTACAGCAATGGCACGGTCGCTCTGAAAGGAGCCGATCTGACTATAAAACAGGGGGAGTTCGTCAGCCTCCTGGGGCCTTCCGGGTGCGGCAAGAGTACCTTACTCCGGATTATGGCGGGCCTGGGTGAAGTGACCACCGGTACGGTCAAATGGTGGGAGCAGGATTACGGAGTGGTTGGCAGCAAGGGCCGGAAGCTGGCCTTCGTGTTTCAGAATGCCACGCTGATGCCCTGGGCTCGGGTACGTAAAAATATTCGTCTCCCGCTGGATCTGGACCACGCTGGTAATGCACCGGAAGTCGAGAAAAAGATTGATGACGCCCTCGATATGGTGGGCCTGACGGGGTTTGATGAGAGCTTCCCGAGAGAGCTTTCCGGCGGCATGCAAATGCGAGCGTCCATCGCCCGGGCCATGGTAACCGAACCTAACCTGTTGTTGATGGATGAACCTTTCGGAGCCCTCGACGAGATGACCCGCAACAAGCTGAATGACGATGTTCTGAAGCTCTGGCGAGAAAAGGGCTGGACCATTGTCTTCGTGACTCACAGTGTTTACGAGGCGGTCTATCTGTCCAGTCGGGTGGTTGTCATGGCGGCTCGCCCCGGACGGATCGTGGATGACATCGAAATCAAAGAACCCTATCCCCGTTCCCCTGATTTCCGGGTATCCACCGAATTTGCCGGATATTGTCGGCAGGTGTCGATGGCTCTTGAGCGAGCCAGTGCCATGGGAGAAAGCAAAGAGGGGAGTGATTCATGAAAACACCATTGATCCAGAACGAGCGCTTTGTTCAGGTCGCTGCCCCTTTGCTTGTGGGAGTCTTGGTGCTTCTGATGTGGCAATTGACGGTGGTGGCGTTTGAAGTACCGAAATACATTGTGCCCAGCCCCGTGGATATCGGGCAGTCGCTGGTGTCTGATTTCAATTCGCTGTTTAATGCCTTGATGATGACCCTCAAGGTAACCTTCCTGGCCTTTGCTATTTCGGTGGTTCTGGGAGTGGCGGCCTCGTTGCTGTTCGTGCAGAGCAAGTGGATTGAGATCAGTCTGTTCCCCTATGCGGTGCTGATGCAGGTAACACCGATTGTGGCCATTGCGCCATTGATCATCATCTGGGTAAACGACACCACGTGGGCTCTGACCATCTGTGCGGTGATCGTAGCTATTTTCCCGATTATCTCCAACACCACACTGGGGCTGCGAAGTGTCGATCCGAACCTGTTGAGCATGTTCCGGATGTATCGCACCAGCCGCTGGCAGGAATTGGTGCGTTTACGTGTTCCGAGCGCCCTGCCTTACTTCTTCGGAGGCTTGCGCATCAGTTCCGGGCTGGCTTTGATCGGTGCGGTGGTGGCCGAGTTCGTTGCTGGTACCGGGGGAGCCAAGGCCGGCCTGGCCTACATGATCCTGCAATCCGGCTACAATCTGCAGATTCCCAAAATGTTTGCGGCGCTGATTCTGATCACCGTAACGGGAATCCTGTTGTTCGCACTGATGGTCTGGATGTCCGACCGGGCACTGCGTAACTGGCATGAGAGTGCATTGAAGGTCGAGCACTGACCATGTCGCGGTCTACTTCGGTAATGCCTGCATCGGGTGCCGGCTATGCTTGGCGCAACGGGTACCTGCTGGTGGCCTTTACCGCACTGGCCTGGGGGATTAATTTCCCCATCATGAAGATAGGCCTGGCCTACAGCCCGCCGCTGTTGTACACGACCTTGAGGATGGTCCTCGGGACCCTCACCATGTTCTTGATTGCGCGAATGATGGGCATTCTCCGGATGCCGCACCGGGCGGACATACCGGTGGTTTTCTCCGTGGGCATTCTTCAGAACATGGGGTTTATCACCTTGGTGACCTTTGGCATGCAGTATATGCCCGCCGGTCGGGCGGCGATTCTGGCCTATACTTCACCAATCTGGGTGGTGCCGGCAGCCGCCTTGTTCCTCGGCGAGCGCTTAACCTTGTTCAGGGCATTGGGTGCCGGATTTGGACTCGCTGGACTGCTGGCTATATTTAATCCACTGACCGTCGACTGGCACGCTGAAGGGATGGTGACCGGGGGCGGATTGATCGTTCTGGCGACGATTGTCTGGACGGCAGGACTGATTCATGTCCGTCGGCATCAGTGGCGCGGGGATGTGCTGTCGCTGATACCCTGGCAACTGCTTTCGTCATTGCTGCTATTGGTACCCTTGGCCCTTTTCGTGGAAGACCTTGCTACCATCCGATGGGAGCCAGCTTTTCTGGTGAACATCTTCTTCAGCGGCGCCATTGCATCGGGCCTTTGCGTTGCAGCTCAGGTCGGTGCCATCCGGTCTTTACCCGCAGTGACCATGTCGCTGAGTTCCGCCGCGGTTCCAGCGGTTGGGCTGCTCTCATCTGCCGTTGTTCTGAATGAACAGCCGAGCGGCTCGGATATTTTCGGGTTCTGCTTGGTTGGTCTGGGAATTCTGGTGGTCGGGCTAGCGGATCGACGACAGGCTCAGCGCGCGCGGAATATTGCTTATCAGAATGGAATTAATTAAAAAAGTCTGGGTACCCCCCCAGCGTCGCTGAGGGGCCGATCGACCCAATCCCGACGTTCGGAAATTTTGTCGCGATCGTCGTTGGATACCTCTGGCGCGGAACGTCGTTATTGGCTCCGGCCCGCCAGAGGATGGTAATAGGCGGTCGCGCAATTAGGCTTTTGAAGCCATGGTTTCGGACAATAGTTCAACTCGATCCTGGCCCCAGAACTGTTCGCCATCCAACACATAGGCCGGAGCTCCGAGAATCCCATCGCCAATCGCTTCGTCGGTATGACGGTCGTACTGTTCAGTAACGTCTGATGACCGGGCCGCTTCAAGCAGGCCTTCTGCATCCAGTTCAAGGGTGTTCAGGATGTCACGAATTACCGCTTCATCCGCGATGTTCTTCTCCTCTGCCCAACAGGCTGCCAGCACTCTCTGCACAAAATTTCCAGGATTCTGGCCTGTCGCTTGGAGGGCAATGACACAACCGTCAGCCAGACTCGGGTCTGCGGGAAAATACGCTGGTTTGAGGTTGACGGACAAGCCGCGTTTTTTTGCCCATCGTTGGATTTCAAGCAGGCGGTACTCTTGGCGGCATGCCGGGCGTTCGGGTAGCGGTTTCGCGCCCGAGTTGGCGAACACCTTTGGCAGCCTTATTGGCTTGAAGTTGATGCTGGCTTTCGCCTGTTCTGCGGTTTCAAGGAAAGCCTTATGTCCCAGGTAGGTAAACGGTGAAAGGCAGCTGAAGTAATAATCAATGGTGGGGCTCATTGCTGTTGACTCCTGATCAGTGATTCTTGGATTTTTATGACTGCCCGGTACTTTAGCTTTTATTGAGTGGTCACTCAATAAAGTTCGGCCGTCATCCACGAGGGCATCATAGGGGCTCTTTTGCACCAAACAGTTCGCTACCAAGCACCCAAAACATTTGCACCACTGATAAGAGTTTTTCGTCTGTTGCGGACAGTCTTGAAATACTTTCCGAAATTAGTTGACCACTACACAGAGTTTTCTTGCTGAAAGGAGCTTCTTCAATTGAGTGGATGCACCATGGACACAATTTGGCCATAGAATCAGTTTCTGGGGGTATTACACCAGAACCAGGATGAATGTCATTGCCTAGGTTGAAATTTGAAAGGGAGTAAATTTGAATCTTGAAGATGATTAAAGGCGGGAGGTGTAACTTACTGATTTTTCATGAAAATGGCCCGCCCGTCAGGATTCGAACCTGAGACCTTTGCCTCCGGAGGGCAACGCTCTATCCAGCTGAGCTACGGGCGGATTAAACTTTGTTCGAGAGGTTGAGAGGCCATGCTTCGCATGACTCAGCTGTACTGTCTCGCTTCGCTCCCAGCATAAAAGCTACGGGCGGATGAAATCCAACGCTTTGGCGTCAATTTCGAGTGCGCAATCTTACGTGTGATGGGGGGCTCTGTCCAGTCCTGTTGGTATTGATATATGCAGCGGCAAGCTTTCGATTAACCGCTCTTCGCCCTTGGATTTTTGGGGTAGTAACGCTCCGGCAGACGTTCGATATGAGGGAAGAAGCGGGTGTCCTTGTAGGGCATTTTCATAAAGCCCGAGACACCCAAGCCAGTGATTTGATTCACAGCGGACAGTATCTCGCCCAGAAGGCGGCTGAATTCACTCTCCCGGTCCGGGTCCAGCAGGCGGTAGTGGCTGTGGATCTTGAGGTGGCGGGGCAGGGCTTCGAAGATGATCATGCCGGTGTGATGGATGTCGTTGAGAGATTCCAGCGCGGTGATGATGGTTTGCGGTAGTACCAGGAATTCTTCCGGGTCGGGGCCGTCTTCAAAGTAGGAGTGCACCCGGGATTCGTCTTCCACTTCCGGCGCGGCGCTGACTTCGTATTTCAGCTGCATGCCGCGCTCGGGCGTGAAAGGCTGGTCGGGTTCGGCACGGTCGATGTGCAGGGTGTTACGGGCGTTGAACAGGCAGCTCTTGAAAATTCCCTGGCGGTAAATGGCCTGGGCCAGGTAGACCATGTTGTTGACGGCGCGGATGAACGCGGTTTTCAGTGTCGGGTCATGCAGGTTCAGGGAGGTGTCGATATACACGCCATCGGTTTCCCAGCGCACGGCCAGGCCGCCTTCGACAGGGTAGCGCCCCAGCCGGCTGACGGCGGCCAGGAAGGCTTTTTCGGTTTCTCCCATGCCTTGCATGAAATTTTTATAGTAGCGGTCCAGCTGCACATCGTTCACATCATTTAGGGTTTCCGGCGCGCCTTCCTGGCGGAGGAAAGATTTCCGGGAGCTGTAGACGACGGTGTCGATTTCGTGGTCTGAGGGCCGGGTCCACACCGGGACCATGGGGGCCAGCGGTGGTTCCTTGAGGTCGATCATCACCGTGCGTGCCATTCGCGGCATTTCGTTCAGGTAGTGGTCACCGGCTTTTCTGCGCATTTGTGGGTCCGGGGATAGCATGCCGTCGAGCATGCGGGCGAACTCCATGGGCAGCCCGAGGGACGCAGCGGGAATGGCCTGATGACCAAACCGGCACGATTGACCGGATGCCAGCGCATACAATGTGCCCGCTGCACCCTGTTCATCAAAGCGGGGGGAAGACAGCCCACCGTTCAGTTGTTCATCGCCGATGAAGTAGACATCCCCCAGCCGGGCATTGGTCTGTTGCAGGTTGTCTGACATCAGTTCCATCACGTTGGTGGTGAGGAACTGCTGGTTGGCGTCCAGTTGGGCGAACACCGACGAGCCCCAGTCGATCAGGGCGATGTTCTCGGTGCTGGCATCGAACACCAGATTCGACGGTTTGATGTCCCCGTGCACGATGGGGCGCCCCGAGGGGCCGTTCTCGCGGCGCAGGTTGCGCAGGATATCGGCAATCTGGTCGGCAATCCGCATGACCAGCCGGGGCTTCAGCCGGCCCTCCCGCAGGGACACCTCTTCCAGGTTCAGGCCCGCCGCACGCTCCATTACCAGGATGGGCTGGTTATGGGCCCGTTGATAGGCAACCAGGCGAGGAACCCTTGGATGCCGGACCTGCTCGAGGATGTAGGCTTCATCCTCCAGGCGGTCCTGCAGGTGTTGGGGAAGGTTGATGCGGGTGAATTTGAAGACGTGTTCGGGGCTGGTGCTGTCCTGGTGTGGCAGGCGCCCGGCGAATACAAAGCCGTAGGCGCCTTTACCGATCAGTTCGATGTCCTGGTAGCCCAGTTGGCGAAGCTGGGCGGCGCAGAGCGCCACCCAGTCCTTGAGCTTCTTGGCATCGTCATGGCTGAGCAGATAGATCGACTGCTCTTCAGGGATGTAGAACTGCTGCAGTTGCGTCTTCTGCGCCATAATGCTCCGTCAGCCCAGATGCAGCAGCATCGACTGCGGCGATTCCAGGTAGCCTTTCCAGCGATTGCAGAAGCGCGCAATGGTGCCGCCATCGATGATGCGGTGGTCGCCTGCCCAGCTCACGGTCATGATGGCCCGCTCCACCACCTGGCCATTGCTGTCAAAGCGCGGCAGTTTCTGGGTACGGCCAAGGGCCACAATCGCCACTTCCGGCGGGTTGATGATGGGTGCGGCGTAGGTGCCACCCAAAGCGCCAATGTTGGAAATGGTAATGGTGCCGCCCTTGAGATCTTCCTGGCTGACACGACCCGAGCGAGCTGCCTCGGTCAGGCGTGCGACTTCGTCGGCAATGCCCAGCAGGGTCAGGTCTTCCACGCCCTTGATATTGGGAACCATCAGCCCGGCCTTGCCGTCCACGGCCATGCCGATATTGCACTGTGGCTGGTAGTGGATCTCGGTGACATCATCGTTGAGGCGGCTGTTGAGCACCGGGTATTCCTGCACTGCCAGGGCCATGGCCTTCATAAAGAAAGGCATCAGCGTGAGCCTTGACCCGCTGGCTTCGGCCTCTGGTTTCAACTGTTCCCGCAGGCGGAGCAGATCGGTGACATCAATGTCCTCACTGTAGATGAAGTGCGGAATGGTGGTCGCCGACGTCACCATGCTGCGTGCCATGGCGGCTTTCATGCCGCGGATTGGCTCAACGCGTACTTCCTGCTCCCGGGACGGCCGCCGGCGCTCACCGCCTGAGCTTGCCGGTTGCGACTCGCCTGCGTTCTGCTGTGCCGGTGAGGTTGTGGCGGGTTCGTCGAGATGAGCCAGTACGTCGGCTTTCAGTACCCGGCCATCCTTGCCGGAACCGGTGATGTCCGCCAGGTCCAGATCGTGCTCGCGAACAATCCGGCGGACAGCCGGGCTGGCCGGCGTCCGCGATTGGTTGCGGGATACGACGGGTTGCGCGGTGGTCGGCGTTGGTTTCGATTCCGCTTCCGGGGCTGTTTGTGACGTTTTCCTGGCCTGAGCCGGCTCGTCACGCTCACGGGGAACGAACGCAAACAGCGGTGAATGCACCCGCGCCATTTCCTGCTGCTTATGGTAAAGCTTCGTGACACGGCCGGCCTCGGGTGCGGTGATCTCGACCATGGCCTTGTCGGTCATGACATCCACCACCGGCTGGTCTTCTTCGATCTCGTCGCCCTCGGCCACGCGCCATTCCACCACTTCGCATTCGACGATGCCTTCGCCGATGTCCGGAAGGATGAAGTCCTCCGTTGGGTCATCGCCATCGGCTTCGCCGGAGCTGGCTTGTGCCTGGGTTGCCGGCGTTTCTTTGGCGGTTTCCGGGGCTTTGGGCTCAGGCGTTGAATCTTCCTGGCTGTCGCCGCCTTCCTCCACCAGCTCAAACAGTGGGGCGTGCACTTTCGCGATGTCCCCTTCCTTGTGATAGAGGCGCGTTACCTTGCCTTTATAGGGCGCAGGGATTTCCACCAACGCCTTGTCGGTCATCACTTCGGCCACTGGCTGGTCTTCTTCGATGATGTCACCTTCGCTGACCAGCCATTTAACCAGTTCGCACTCCACGATACCTTCGCCGATATCGGGCAGTATAAAATCACTCATGATTGCTCTCCTGTCCTGATATCAACCTAGAAATCCACGCTCGATCTGATGGCCTCGTAGACCTTCAGGTGATTGGGCAGGTGCTCTTTTTCCAGCACCAGCGGGAAGGGGGTGTCCATCCCGGTCACGCGAGCGATCGGGGATTCCAGGTACAGGAAGCAACGCTCCTGTATGGTCGCCGCGATTTCACCGGCAAAACCACCGGTCAGTGGCGCTTCGTGTGTGACCACCAGGCGCCCGGTCTTGAGCACCGATTTGGCCACGGTTTCCACATCCCAGGGCAGGATGGTTCTCAGGTCAATGACCTCACAGGAAATGCCCTCTTTCTCCGCCCTTTCGACGGCGTGCTCAATCACTTCCATCTGCGCACCCCAGCCCAGCACGGTGATGTCGGTGCCTTCCTTGATCACTTCGGCTTCGCCCAGCGGCAGCCGGTAATCTTCGTCGGGCACTTCCCCGACCGAGGCGCGGTAGAGGCGCTTGGGTTCGAAGAACAGGGTCGGGTTGGGATCGTGGATGGCGCCCAGTAGCAGGCCCTTGGCTTGGTGCGGGTTGCGTGGCACCACGATCTTCAGGCCCGGGGTGTGGGCAAAGTAGGCTTCCGGTGACTGTGAGTGATAAAGACCGCCGGCGATGCCGCCGCCGTAGGGCGCACGAATCGTCAGCCCACCGACATCGAACAAGCTGCCCGAGCGGTAGCGGAACTTGGCCGACTCGTTCACGATCTGGTCGAAGGCCGGGAAAATGTAATCGGCAAACTGAATCTCGGCTACGGGCACGGAGCCCTGTGCGGCCAGGCCGTTGGCAAAGCCGACGATACCCTGCTCGACCAGGGGCGTGTTGAAACAGCGGGCCTTGCCGTATTTCTGTTGCAGGTTGCTGGTGGCGCGGAACACACCACCGAAAATGCCCACGTCTTCACCGAAACACAGCACCCGCTCGTTAGCGGCCATGGCAGTGTCGAGGGCGTTGTTGATGGCCTGGAGCATATTCATCTGGGGCATCTCACGCGCCTCCCTTTGCTTGTTCTGCGGTTTTCGGGTATTCGTCCGGATACCGGCGGATATGCGCCTTGAGTTTGTCGAACTGCTCGGCCAGGCCCGGTGGTACTTCGTCGTAGACGTCGCTCACCAGGGTATCGAGCGCGGGTGGCGGCCGCTTTTGTGCCCGTTTCATGGTTTCGAGCACTTCCCGGCGCATGTTTTCCTGCAGTTGCTTCTCATCGTCCTCGCCCCACCACTTCTTGCGTTCGAGCCAGAGGCGCATGCGCAGGATCGGGTCTTTCTCGCGCCATACCGCTTCCTCGTCTTTGCTGCGGTAGCCGGAGGGGTCGTCAGAGGAGGAATGCGCTGCCAAGCGGTAAGTCATGGTTTCAATCAAAACTGGCCGGTTGTGTTCCACCGCCAGCTTGCGGGCCTCTTTGGTGGCCTCATGCACGGCCAGGATGTCGTTACCATCGACACGGATCACGTCCATCTTGTAGCCATAGGCCCTGGGTGCCACGCCGTCTGCGGCAAACTGCTCGGCGGCAGGGGTGGAAATGGCGTAGCCGTTGTTCCGACACAGGAAAATAACCGGAACGCGGTGGACGGCGGCCATGTTCAGGGCGGCATGGAAGTCCCCTTCGGAGGCGGCACCTTCACCGAAGTAGGTGATGGTGCAATGGCCTTCGCCCGCCAGCTTCTGACCGTAGGCGTAGCCCGTGGCCTGGGGGATCTGTGTGGCCAATGGCGACGAGATGGTCATGTAGTTCAGCTTGCGGGAACCGTAATGAACCGGCATCTGGCGACCTTTGCCGTAGTCCAGTTCGTTGCCGAACAGCTGGTTCATGAACTCATCGATGGAGAAGTCGCGATAAGTCAGTGCGCCCTGTTCACGGTACTGAGCCATGATCATGTCGGCGTCATCCAGTGCGGCGGTACTGCCGATCACCGCGGCTTCCTCGCCGGTGCACTGCATGTAAAAGCTCAGGCGCCCCTGCCGTTGGGCCGCGAGCATACGTTCGTCGAGAATCCGGGTGGTGACCATCGCCCGGTAGATGCGCAGGGCTTTGTCTTTGTCGAGCTCAGGAGCCTTGGCGCCTTTGTAGAGCGAGCCGTCCTGCTTGAGTAACTTGAAGGTGGGAATTCGGAACTCCGCACCGTCGGTAAAAACCGGGTTATAAACAACTTTGGATTTTGTTGTTGTCATAATCCTCTTCCTGGGGTAGTGGCCTGAGGAACAAAACACCCCTTGTGAGGGTGTCGATGCTTGCTTTGAGTATAGCCAAACTGACGGAACCTGGTGCGGCCCGGGTCAATAGCGGCTAAAGTTTACCTTAACGTAAACTGGATCATTCTGGTAGACCCCGGCGGGGGATTTTTTACTCAGGGTAGAGCGGGTCGGGTGTCACACTGACGAGCGTGTCGTCATTGCCAATATTGACGGAGCCGTCCTGGACGGTGCATTGCAGGTTCATGCCGCGCTCAGCGAGGGCAGCCAGCGACTCGGTGTCATCTGCAGGCAGGTCGATGATGGTGAGGTTGTCGAAGCGAGTCAGCTTGCCCTGGTGTTTTTCCCACCACAGCGGCACGGCGCGGCCACCGTAAGTGTAGAGAATCACTTTATCGGCGCGGTTGCAGGCCTTGCGCAGGCGGCTCTCGTCGGGCAGGCCGAGCTCGATCCACAGTTCGATTTCGTCGCTCAGGCTTTTTTGCCACAGATCCGGCTCGTCGTCCGTGCTGATCCCTTTGGTGAATTCCAGGTTCTCACTGGCGTTCAGTATGAAAGCCAGCAGGCGTATCATCATGCGTTCGTCGGTTTCCGAGGGATGACGGGCGATGGTGAGGTGGTGGTCACCGTAATAGTGCCGGTCCATATCCGCGATGTTCAGTGTTGCTTTAAAGATGGTTGCCTTGAGCGCCATGGGGTATCCGAACTGGTGTCAAACTTTGGGTATGGGCTAGTGTAGAGCAATTCGTTACTTGATGAGCATGACAATATGTCGATGTTGCGGGGTTTCCTGACTCTGGTTTTATGTTTCATGCTTGGCGAAGCCTTGCGACTGGTTTTCCTTATTCCGGTCAGTGGCGGTGTACTGGGCATGATTCTGATGACGATCACGCTGATGTTGAAGGGCAGTGTCAGTGACGATCTGGCAACGGCGAGCCAGGGGCTGATTTCGGTGCTGGTGCTGCTGATCATGCCAGGCGTGGTGGGTGTGTTCTTCTCTGCTGATCAGTTCAGCGGGCAGTGGCTGGCGGTGGCGGGGGCGCTGTTGGTTGGCACCTTTTTGAGTGTACTGACCACACTGCTGCTGATGGCGTCGCTGGTCAGGGCAGGGCAGCGGAGAGCGTCGGATGACTGACCTCCCGGAGCGTTTTCTCGCACTTCCCAATACCCTGTCTGCGAGCCCGATACTGGCGATTGGGTTAACCCTGGGCGCGTTCTTTGCGGGCAACTGGCTTTTCCGGCGGATGGGACGCCCGCTTTGGCTGCCTCCGGTGGTGCTTTCCGCCTTCCTGCTGTCGGCCACCATCGCGCTACTGTCTCTCGATTACAACCGGTATCAGCAGGGTGCTCAGTGGCTGATGCTGCTGCTCGGGCCAGCCACCGTCGCGCTGGGCATACCGTTGTACCAGCAAATGCACCACGTGCGGGCGTTGTGGCGTCCGATTCTGTGCACCCTGCCAGTGGCGGCCACCCTGGCGGCCGTGTATGCGGTCGTGATCGCCTGGGCCCTGGGGGCGACGCCTCTGGTGCTGGCGTCCCTGGCGCCGAAGTCGGTGACCGCACCCATTGCCATCGGTATTACCGAACAACTGGGCGGTTCGGTGCCCCTGATGATGGGCGGACTGCTGGTGACCGGTGTTGTCGCAACGCTCTTTGTCGACCTGCTTTCCAGGGTGTTGTCGATCACCGATGACCGCATTCTGGGTTTTGCGCTCGGGCTGAACGGCCATGCGGTGGGAACGGCACGAGCGTTCGAGATCAGTCGCACAGCCGGTGCGTTTGCCTCGCTGGGAATGGGGCTCACGGGGGTGTTCACCGCGCTGATTCTTCCGCTGGCGTTCCGTCTTTGGTGAGCGCCCCAAGCAGGGTCATTCACTTCACGAATAACGCCAAGTCGCAATTTCGATTGCTGTTCGGGTTTTCCACGACTAGTTTTTAGCGCAGACATCTGGCGAGAAATTGCGCCGATGTGCCGCAAAAACTCTTAAAACAGCGACGGAAAACGCGATGAAAACACTACTGACTGCTTTTGTTGGTTCCATGGCCCTGGCAACCGCCCCTATGGCGATGTCTGCCGAGGCGAACAAGGAACTGAAAATGGCGTACGACGCCGATCCTGTAAGCCTGGATATTCACGAACAGCTCTCTGGCGGCATGTTGCAGTTAAGCCACATGACCTTTGATCCCCTGATCCGCTGGACCAAGGACCTCGGCTTCGAGCCGCGCCTGGCAAAAAGCTGGGAGCGTATTGATGAGAACACCATGCGCTTCGAGCTGCGTGAAGGTGTGAACTTTCACTCTGGCAACGAGCTGACCGCCAAAGACGTCAAATTCACCTTTGACCGCCTGAAGCAGAGCCAGGACTACAAAGCGATCTTCAAACCGTTCAGCGAACTCAAGGTCATTGACGACTACACCTTTGAGCTGGTGACCACCGAGCCATACCCGCTGCTGCTGAACACCGCGACTTACATCTTCCCGCTGGACAGCGAGTTTTACACCGGTAAGACCGAAAGCGGGAAAGACAAGAGCGCCATCACCAAGCACGGCAATTCTTTTGCTTCCGAGAATCTGTCCGGCACAGGCCCTTATGTCATTACCGGTCGTCAGCAGGGCGTGCGTGTCGAGTTTGAGCGCTTCGACGATTACTGGGATACCGAGTCACCGGGTAACGTCGGCAAGATCGTGCTGACTCCGATCAAGGAAAATAACACCCGTGTTTCTGCGCTGCTATCTGGTGGTGTGGATTTCATTGCGCCGGTGCCGCCCACGGATTTGGAGCGAATCCGTCGTGACAAAAACTCTGACCTGGTCACTATGAGCGGTACCCGCATCATCCTGTTCCACATGAACCAGGACCGGGTGGAAGCGTTCAAGAACCCGAAAGTGCGCGAGGCCATTGCCTATGCCATCAATCAGGAAGGCATCGCTGCCAAGATCATGAAGGGCTTCGCCACCCCGGCTGCTCAGATGTCTCCGGACGGTTACCAGGGCCACAACGACTCCCTGGCGCCCCGGTTTGATGTCGAAAAAGCCCAGCAATTGATGAAGGAAGCCGGTTACGAAGACGGTTTCACCATCTCCATGATGGCGCCGAATAACCGTTACGTGAATGACGACAAGATCGCCCAGGCGGTGGCCGCCATGCTGGCGCGCATCAATATCAAGGTGGATCTGAAGACGCTGCCGAAAGCTCAATACTGGCCGGAGTACGACGCCCGCGCCGCTGACATGATGATGATCGGCTGGCACGCAGACACCGAGGACTCCGCCAACTTCTTCGAGTTCCTGACCTTCTGCCCCGATGCGGAGAGCGGTGACGGCCAGTACAACGCCGGCAACTACTGCAACCCGGACATCGACGAGCTGGTCAACAAAGCCAACGTAGAGACGGATCTGGACAAGCGCACCGCCATGCTGAAAGAGGTGGAGCAGCGCCTGTACGACGATGCCGCGTTCGTTCCCCTGCATTGGCAGGACCTGGCCTGGGCCAGCAAGAAGAATGTGAAGATCGAGCCGATCCTCAATGTGATGAACTTCCCGTACCTGGGCGACCTGGTCGTGGAGTAACAGCATTTATGGGCGGGCCGGCTTCGGAACAGCCTGGAGCCGGCCTTTTGTTTGCAGCTTGACCCGGAATTTTTCATGTTAGCGTTTTTGGTTCAGCGGATTTCCCAGGCCGTACTGGTCATGTTCGTGATCAGTGTGATTGCTTTCGCCATTCAGGATGGCCTGGGCGACCCGCTTCAACAGATGGTGGGCATGTCCGTCTCGCAGGATGAGCGGGAAGCGATCCGTGAAGAAATGGGACTGAATGACCCATTGGTTGTGCAATACGTCCGATTCGCCGGTAACGCCCTGCAGGGCGACCTGGGTATTTCCTATTTTTACGGAAAACCCACCATGGACGTCATCCTCGAGCACTTGCCTGCCACCCTGGAGCTGGTAATCGGGGCCAGTCTGATTATCGTCATTTTCTCGGTGCCTATCGGGGTGTTCGCCGCGATTCGGCCTCAGGCCTGGCTGTCCAAATTCTTCATGGGGGTCAGTACCGTCGGGATTTCCATCCCGGTATTCCTGACCGCCATCGTACTGATTCAGATTTTCTCTATCGGTGTCACCGTTGACTGGTTCCCGCAGGATGCTGGCTGGGGGCAGTGGCTGAACGCCGCACTATCCACCGAAGGCGGTTTGCCGTCCTATGGCCGGGGCGATGACCTGACGCCGCTGTTCGGCACCTGGGAATCGGGGTTTTTCTCCCAAGGCGGCATCCTTCATCTGATCCTGCCGTCGGTGTCGCTGGCGTCCATCATGCTGCCGCTGTTCATTCGCCTGATCCGTGCGGAAATGATGGAAGTGCTACAAAGCGACTACATCCGCTACGCCCGGGCAAAGGGCCTGAGCTCTTCCCGGGTCTATTTCCTGCACGCGCTCAAGAACACCATGCTGCCGGTGATTACCGTGGGCGGTGTGCAGATCGGCATCATGGTGGCCTACACCATCCTCACGGAAACCGTGTTCCAGTGGCCCGGTGTCGGGCTGATGTTCCTGGAGGCCATCACCCGCAGCGATATTCCACTGATCGTGGCGTACCTGATGGTGGTAGGTCTGATCTTCGTGATTACCAATACCGTGGTGGATCTGATCTACGGTCTGGTGAATCCCACCGTAAAACTGACAGGTAAGAAAGCATGACGACGGCGACTCTTTCACGCTGGGATCGCTTTCGCGAGTCCTTCCTCTGGTACAGCTTCAAGCGCGACAAGGTGGCGATTGCCAGTTTTATCGTACTGGTGTCTATGGTGCTGGCCGCCATCTTTGCGCCTTTGCTGGCGCCGGCCGACCCCTACGACCTGGCGCAGATTAATATCATGAACTCCGAGCTGCCGCCGGTCGGCCTGGATGGCTCCGATCCGGCCTTCCCGCTGGGCACCGACGCCCAGGGCAGGGATCTGCTCTCTACCATTCTGTACGGCACCCGAGTGTCGCTGCTGATCGGGTTTGGCGCGGTTGTTCTGCAAGCGGCGCTGGGCATCCTGTTTGGCCTGCTGGCGGGCTATCTGGGCGGTCGGGTCGACTCCATTCTGATGCGGATTGCCGATGTGCAACTGTCGTTTTCCACCCTGATGGTCGCGATCATCGTCGGTGCCGTGTTCAAGGCCAGTTTCGGCAACCTGATGTTTGGCGAGATCGCTATCTACATGCTGATCTTTATCATCGGTGTTTCGGAATGGCCCCAGATTGCCCGCACGGTGCGGGCCTCGGTGCTGGCGGAGAAGAAAAAGGAATACGTGGATGCGGCGAAGGTGATGGGGTTTCGCACCCGCCGGATCATGTTTCGCCACATTCTGCCCAATACCCTGTCACCGATTTTCGTCATTGCCACGGTACAGATCGCCAATGCGATCATTTCCGAGGCGGCGTTGTCGTTCCTCGGTCTTGGCATGCCGGAAACCCAGCCGTCGCTGGGCTCGCTGATCAAATCCGGTTTTGACTACATCCAGAGTGGCTCCTGGTGGATCACCCTGATCCCCGGCCTGGTGCTGGTGGTGCTCGTACTGGTCATCAACCTGTTAGGTGACTGGCTGCGGGATGTCATGAACCCACGGCTGTACAAGGGGTAACGCCATGCCATTACTGGAAGTAAACGATCTTGTTGCCCGCTTCGCCGTGCGAGGTGGGGACCTTACCGCCCTGCGAGGCATCAGTTTCAGTCTCGACAAGGGCGAGCGCCTGGGGCTGGTGGGGGAATCCGGCGCGGGTAAATCCGTGGCGGCTTTCTCGATTCTCAACCTGATTGCCCGGCCCGGTTTTATCGCCTCAGGACAGATCCTGTTCGAGGGCAAGGACCTGGCAGCGATGAGCGAGCGGGAGCTGCGCAAGATTCGCGGCAACCGCATCGCCATGATTTTCCAGGACCCGATGATGACCCTGAACCCGGTGCTGACCATTGGCACCCAGATGGTGGAAGCGCTCAAGGCACACCGCCGGATCAGCACCAGGGCGGCCCGGGATATCGCCCTGACCAAACTGCGCAAGGTGCAGATTCCGTCGCCGGACAAACGCCTGGATCAATACCCCCATGAACTGTCCGGCGGCATGCGCCAACGGGTGATCATCGCCATCGCATTGCTGCTGGACCCGGAAATCATCATCGCGGATGAGCCGACGACGGCCCTGGATGTGACAATTCAGGCGGAGATCATGGCGTTGCTGTTGGAGTTGTGTGAGCAGGACAACGTGGCGCTGATGCTGATCACCCACGATCTGGGCGTGGTTTCCCAGGTCACCCAGCGCATGTTGGTGATGTATTCCGGTCGGATCATTGAGCAGGGGCCCACCCGCGAAATCATCAACGACGCCCAGCATCCCTATACCCAGGGGCTGATCAATGCGCTGCCCCAGATGGGCGAGCCCGGAGAGCGGCTGTTCCAGATCCCGGGTTCGATGCCGTCCCTGAAGAACGTGCCCACAGGCTGCCCCTTCCATCCGCGCTGTGCCTTCGCCACCGATCAGTGCACTCGCCTGATGCCCGAGTATGTCCGCTCGGGTAACGTGGATGTCGCCTGTTACGAAGTCAGCAACCTTATTGAGCAGGAGAAACGCATGCAGGAGGTGGAATCGTGACCTCCCCATCATCCACACTGGTCGATATTCGAGGCCTGGAGAAGAAGTTTGATCTTTCCGGTGGCCTGCTGGAGCAGATCTCATTCAAAGGCGGTCGTTTCCACCGCAAACAGGAAGCCGTGTACGCGATCAATGGCGTTGATCTGCAGGTCCAGAAAGGCGAAGCGCTGTGTGTTGTGGGCGAGTCCGGCTGTGGTAAATCGACCGTGGCCCGTACCGTTATGGGGTTGTTGTCTCCCAGCGCTGGTGAGATCCACTACGACGGCCAGCGTATCGACAATCTTGACGGTAAAGAGGTGCTGCCGTACCGCCGCAAGATGCAGATGATATTCCAGAACCCCTACGCCTCGCTGAACCCGAGGATGACCATCCAGCAAACCCTGGAAGAGCCAATTCGCTTTCATCAGCCGGATGCCTCGGAGTCCCAGATCCGTGACAAGGTGCAGGATGTTATGGAGTCGGTGGGGATCGACCCGGACTGGGGTAGCCGTTTTGGTCATGAATTTTCCGGCGGTCAGCGCCAGCGCATTGCCATTGCCCGGGCGCTGGCGGTGGACCCCGAGTTCATCGTTGCGGACGAACCGATTTCGGCGCTGGACGTCTCTATTCAGGCGCAGGTGCTCAACCTGCTGATGGAAGCTCAGGAAAGCCGCAACCTGACCTATCTTTTTATTACTCATGATCTGGCCGTGGTAGAGCATTTTGGTACCCGGGTCGCGGTCATGTACCTTGGCCGGGTATGCGAGTTGGCAGACACCAGAACGCTGTTCAATACCCCGAGGCATCCATATACCCAGGCGTTGCTGTCGGCCATTCCAAAGCTGGAGGACGACCGGCCCAACCATATCCGGTTACAGGGCGAGGTTCCGACACCAGTGCAGTTGCCGTCAGGTTGCGTCTTCCATGGTCGCTGCCCGTATGCCGACGATCGATGCCGGCAGGAAATACCTCAGTTGATAGCGACGGATGGCGGCGCCCAGGTTGCGTGTCATGCGGTGGAGGAAGGGCGGCTATAGCCAGTTCCCCACGATGGGCTATGATGCCTGACAACCATTCCCGACGCTGGTAACACCATGGAAATACGCTGGCTTGAAGACTTCATGGCGCTGGCCCGAACGCGTCATTTCTCACGTGCCGCTGAACTGCAGCATGTGAGCCAGCCGACGTTCAGCCGCCGCATCAAGCTTCTTGAGGAAGCCATGGGAGCGACACTGATCAACCGCCAGACACTGCCGCTGTCTTTGACTCCGGCAGGGGAGGCGTTTGTTGAGCTGTGCGAGCGCGTAACGCGGGACGTTCGTGAAACCAAAGACCGGATCAGTGACATGGAGTCCGAGGCGTCTGCCCGGATCAGCGTGGGGTCAACCCAGGGGCTGTTTTCCCATTTCTATCAGGGGTGGGCACAGCAGGAGGGATTGGCTGAGCGGCTGCAGCTGAACCTGAAAGCCACCAGCTGGGTGGGAGAGCAGTTTCTGGATGCGCTGGATAATGGCGAATGTGACCTGGTGTTGTGCTACTGGCACGAGGATCTGCCCTGGAAAGATCATCTGAGCGAGGACCACTACGAGTGGGTGACGCTGGCCAGGGAGTTTCTGGTGCCTGTAAGTGTGGCCGATGAAAACGGGCAACCACGATTTGCGCTGCCGGGCACGCCAGAGCAGCCCGTTCCGCTGATTGCCTATCACTCCCGGGGTTTTCTACAGTCTGCCATTGAGGGGCACCTGAACAGGCGCAAGCTGCCAGCCAACCTGCTGCCACTGAATGAAAATACCCAGTCGGCCAGTATCAAGGCGCTGGTAAAACAGGGCTTTGGCATGGGGTGGCTGCCGCAACGAATGACGGAAAAGAGCGAGCGTTTTGGCAGCCTCACCCGGGCCGGGGACAAGCGTTGCGACGTGCCATTGGAGATCCGCTTGATCCGCCTGCGTGAGCCCCGTTCCGACGATCTGCTAACCCTCTGGAAAAAACTGGAAAACAAGCATGTCTGACACCGAGTTACTGTCACTGCAGACGGATCATATCCGCACGCTTCAGCAGCGTTACGAACAGGCTATCGCCGAGCAGGGCTATGACGGTCTGCTGATCAGTTCCGGTGCTGCCCCCGTGCGTTACGGTGACGACCAGGGGTGGCATTTTCAGGGTTTTGGCCCCTTCCTGCACTGGACCGGGCTGACCGGGCAGGAACACAGCTGGTTACTTGTTCGGCCCGGGCAAAAGCCGATACTCAGCCTTTATCAGCCCGTGGACTTCTGGCATGCCACCCCGGAGTTGCCGGACGAGCCCTGGCTGCAGTCGATGGAGGTATGTTTCAGCGATCGTCGGGAACCGCCCGTTATGGACTTCAACGGCCGGCTTGCCGTTGTGGGCGATCCGTCCCAGTTGTCCGGGGTTGATGGTGAGCATAATCCGGAGGGCCTGTTGTCCGCTCTGGACGAAACCCGGGTGCATAAGACCCTTTATGAAATAGCCTGCCTGGCCCGTGCCAACCTCATTGCTATGCAGGGCCACCGGGCGGCCCGGGAGACGTTTCTGGACGGAGGCAGTGAGTTTGAAATAAACCTGGCCTACCAGCAGGCGACTGGGCAACGTGAAGCCCAGGCGCCGTACCATAGTATCATCGGCGTGAATGAACACGCCGGCACCCTGCATTACCAATACTATGACACCGAAGCGCCTGTGCGCCCCCGCAGCCTTCTTATAGACGCCGGTGTGCGTTTCCGCGGTTACTGTTCCGACATTACCCGCACCACGCCCGGGGCAGGGGAAAGGCGTTTCGCCGCGTTGATTCAGGGGTTGGAGCAATTGCAGCAGCGGCTATGCGGAATGGTTGCACCTGGCGTGGATTATGTGGCGATCCATCGCAAGACCCACCAAGGCATTGCGGCTCTGTTGAATGCCGCCGGAGTCGTTCAGGGGGTGGACGACGAAACCCTGGTGGAGCAGGGCGTTACCCGGGCGTTTTTCCCGCACGGTATTGGCCATTTCCTGGGAGTTCAGGTGCATGACGTCGCTGGCAAGAAAGCGTCGTCGCCATCAGACGCCCCATTCCTGCGCCTGACCAGGACCCTGGAGGCAGGCATGGTCGTAACCATCGAACCGGGGTTCTATATCATTCCTTCATTGCTGGACCCGGTATTGAACGGTCCACTTGGCAAGAATTTTAATCGTTCAGCGATTGATGAGTTGCGAGGCTGCGGTGGTATCCGCATTGAGGATAATGTCGTTGTCACACCCGATGGAGCCCGGAACCTGACCCGTGAGGCGGACGGTTAAAAAGATTTTGCACAAAAATCGCTCTTTGGGCTTGCAAAGCCGCATGCAAATGACAATAATTATCACTAGCTTTGTTATCGTTAGTGAGATGATCCTATGTACGTATGCCTTTGCCATGGTGTGACAGACCGAGAAATCCGTGAAGCCGCCGACAATGGCGTCAGTTCCATGCGTCAGCTTGGCAAGGAGCTCGGTGTTGGCACGCAATGTGGTCGCTGTGCCTGCACAGCACGGGAAATTCTCCGCGAAAGCCGAACTCCAGACTACCTGGCCATGGCTGACATGTTAGCCCAGCCCGCCTGAAGGACAGGTTTGATGGAGCGGAATCCGTTCTTGCCTGCATCTGATTCCTAAATGTGATTTTTTCTCCCCGTGTGAAAGACTATCCTTGTAAGGATCGCACACTCACGAAAGGAGATCCGTCATGAAAGGCGACAAGAAAGTCATCCAGTTCCTGAATAAAGTGCTCGCCAACGAGCTGACCGCCATCAACCAGTACTTCCTCCATTCCCGCATGTACAAAGACTGGGGCATCATCAAACTGGCGGAAAAGGAATACGAAGAGTCCATCGACGAAATGAAGCATGCGGATCTGCTGATCGAACGCATCCTGTTTCTGGAAGGGCTGCCTAATCTCCAGGATCTTAATAAGCTGCTGATCGGTGAAAACGTCGAAGAAATGCTGTCCTGCGACCTCAAGCTGGAGATGATTGCCCATCAGGATCTGAAGGATGCGGTTGTTCATTGTGAGCAAGTGAAGGACTACACCAGTCGTGAACTGTTCCGTGGCATTCTCGACAGCGAAGAAGATCACATTGACTGGCTTGAAACCCAGCTCGACATGATCGGCAAGATGGGCATCCAGAACTACATCCAGCTTCAGTCGTCCGCCGCGGAGTAAACATCAGTGACAATGGATCTGTCCTGCTTTAAAGCCTATGACCTTCGCGGCCGTGTGCCGGATCAGCTTAATCCGACACTGGCCGAGCGCATCGGTCGCGCGTATGTGGAAGTGACCGGCGCCAAGCGGGTCATCGTTGGCTACGACATTCGATTGTCCAGTCGAGACATTGCCGACGCCCTCTGCTCCGGCCTGATGGCCGCCGGAGCCGACGTTTTCGACATCGGCCTGTGTGGTACCGAGCTTGTCTACTTCGCCACCAGCCATTACAAAATGGACGGCGGCATCATGGTCACCGCCAGCCACAATCCGCGGGATCACAATGGCATGAAGATGGTGGGGCCGGACTCGCGCCCTATCAGTTCCGACAACGGCCTGAATGATATCCGCGACCGTGTGCTTGAGCCTTTCGGCGATGCCCCGGAACAGGGACGGTATGAGCCGCTGGAAGTGGTGACCGCCTATATCGATCACCTGTTGGGTTATATAACGACAGGATCGCTCAAGCCCAAAACCATCGTGGTCAACGCCGGCAACGGCGGGGCAGGGTTGATGATCGACGAGCTGGAGCAACACCTGCCGTTCGATTTCATCAAAGTGCACCACCAGGCCGACGGTCATTTCCCCAATGGCGTTCCCAACCCCATTCTGGAAGAAAACCGCGCCGCCACTGCGGATGCGGTTGTTGAGTACGGTGCTGCCATGGGCATTGCCTGGGACGGCGACTACGATCGCTGCTTCTTCTTCGACGAAAACGGCCGCTTTATCGAGGGCTACTACATTGTCGGCCTGCTGGCAGACCAGTTCCTTCGAAAAACCGGCGGCGGCAAAGTCATCCACGACCCAAGACTGACGTGGAACACCATCGACCTGGTCAACGCGGCGGGTGGCAAAGCCATCGAAAGCAAAACCGGCCACGCCTTCATCAAGCAACGCATGCGCGACGAAGATGCGGTCTACGGCGGCGAAATGAGCGCCCACCACTATTTCCGCGACTTCGCCTACTGCGACAGCGGCATGATCCCCTGGTTGCTCGTCGCCGAACGCCTGTGCCAGTCCGGCCAGACCCTGTCCTCCCTCATCGACGCCCGCATCGAGGCCTATCCGGCCAGCGGCGAAATCAACCGCACGATCGATGATCCCCCCAAGGTCATTGCCGCCATCGAGGCCAAATACAGCCCGGGCGCCAAAAGTGTCAGCCACGTCGACGGCGCCAGCATCGAATTCGACGACTGGCGGTTCAACCTGCGGATGTCCAACACTGAACCGGTTGTGCGCCTGAACGTGGAATCCCGTGGTGATATTTCGTTGATGAAGGAAAAGACCGCAGAGTTATTGGCAGAAATGGAGCGTTTGAACAAGTAAGGCTGCCATAGAAATATGGGGCCAATCAGGCGGATAGTAAGGCCAGGAACTGTGCGGAGCCATGGATGGCGGAGCCCAAGCGTACAGGGACGTATTTACAGCGTGTTTCTGGCCTTACTATCCGCCTGATTGGTCTTGCACGAGTGCCCAAGCATCACATGGGTGTGCCGCAAGGAGCGTGTTTCTGAACAGATATCGCCCCAACCGGCCTTGCACCAAAAGTCACAAATAACTCAAAGCCAGTCGTTCAGCATAACCCCGATACCAATCCGCTGAATCCGCTCATTGTAATCAATCAGACTCTCACCATAGCCATTGTAATAGTGGATATACCCCTTGATCGTATCCCCCATCGGAAAGCTGTAACCCAACTCAATCGACGTCTTGTTGTCTGACCGCAAGTTGTTCATCAGCTTCAGCGACAGCGTCCGATCCTCACTCCACTTGTAGATTGCCATATAGTTCGCGTAACCCAGATAGCGCTCAATATCTTCATTGTCGTCCTCGCTGTCATCCTCCGGCAGTCGATACCAGGGCTGAAGGATGAACAGCCAGCGATCATAGCTGTACGCCGCCGACCCCACGATCCGGTTCCAACTGCGGGAGCGGGGTTCCGACTGACCATTGGACTCATGATTAAAGCCCAGCGTGACACCGTTCAGCTTGCCAGGCCCCAGATCATAATTGGTCGCATAGCGCACAAAGATCTCCGGCTCATAATTGGTTTCCCGGAACGGCGCTGAGTCATCCGTGTTATACACCTGCCAGAACGATTTCTGGGTGTAACCGAACCATAGTGTCGTACGCTGATCCAGCCAACCGGTCAGCAAGGGTACCTTGAAACTGATCTGGTACTTCGCCTCCTGATTATCGATGCCATAGTCGTAGTCGGCTGCGCCGAGTCTCGGATTCGTGGGATTACGATTGGCATTCTTCATGTAGCTGAACGGCAGGATGTACATCGGCCGATGGCCAACAAAGCTGCCTGAAAACGAAAAAATAGCCTTCTCGGCCGCCATATAACGGCTCAGGATCGCCGACATCACGCCGGTGTCTTCGCCTTCCTTCCTCTGAGCAGTGTTTTTGACATCCTCAAAAGTGGCGTCATCATCTTCTGCGCTGGTCGCGTCCCTGTACTGCAGTGCTTCTGTTGATTTGTCGATGGCTTCCAGGCTGTCGTCAGAGGCACCGTTTCGAGCCGTGGCGGGATCATTGATCGCGTCATAGCAAGCCAGGCGCTGTACGCCATCCTTGATCAGGGCGCACTCCTCCGACTTCACCCCCTCAAAATTCCGATCTTCGGGGGGCTCGTCCTGCGCGCTGACCGTGCCGGGAAGGAACAGGTTAAGAGACAACAGCAAGCCAGAAAACCCCAAAAATTCATAGCGGCGAACGACAGGCATGGTCCAGTCCTTATGCGTTGGAAACGCTGATCCAGGTATTGGCGACGCCGTAAGCCCATACGCCGAGCAGCGTCATCACCAGCAGGGAAAAAACGATTTTGTGCCGGGGTTTGCGTTCCGCAGCCGCTGCAACCACCCAGCGCAGGTACATCAGCCCGATAAAACTGATGAATACCGCAAGACTTGCGGCGGCGGGAATCAATAACCACACAGGGCTCAGTGCGGCACCCTCTGCCGCGCGGCTGGAAAACCAGCCCATGGACGCCAGCAGTATGGCTACCGCGGTAAACTCGGTGATCAGTAATGGCTTTCGCCAGGGGTGTGGCTGGTTGGTATCAGGCATACATTCGAACCTTCGGTATCTGTTTGGTGCATGGTACCCGGAAAGTGCTTCCGGAGCCCTCTGACTTACGAAATGGCAACGAAAATTGATTGAAATCTGGGGTTCATTTTGCAGTTTGGTTTTTTTGGCCTGCCGCAGTCGCTATAATGCGTGCACTAACGATTATAACGCCCAATTGTGAGGTGCATTGTGATGATGAAGAGAGTCCTGGCTGCCGTATTGCTTGGTTTCGGCCTGACCGCAGGTGCCGTAATGGCCAATGTTGAAGATGAAATTCGTGCTCGCATTGCCCCGGTTGGCGAAGTGTGCGTCCAGGGTGAAGACTGTGGGCAGGCAGCTGCTCCATCTGCAAGCGCAAGCTCGGGCCCTCGTTCTGGAAGTGACGTTTATGATGCAGCCTGTACCGCTTGCCACAGCACTGGCGCGGCAGGCGCTCCCAAGAAGGGCGACACAGCCGCATGGTCACCCCGTATTGAAAAAGGACTGGACACACTGGTCAATCACGCGATCAACGGCTTCAATGCCATGCCGGCCAAGGGCGGTTGTTCCGGGTGCTCTGATGAGGAAATCGAGAGCGCCGTCGAGCACATGGTTGAGGCCAGCCAGTAGCAACTGTATTCCGGCCCACGGTAGATCAAAAAGCCCCCGATATTACGGGGGCTTTTTATTGGTTAGCGGAATGTTCGCCCGTTAGTGAATGGGCATATAGGTCAGTTGCCCTTCGATTCGCTCAGTGCCGTTTTTGGGCGTTGTCACTGCAATTGACCAGGTTTTGGGTCCATCTGCGCTGTTGCTGTCATGCAGAACATTGAGCCGGGAGTCCAGCCAGCCAAAAGCGCCGGATTGAGACATTGTCACCCAGGACGTCTGGCTCGTTTCCGCCGACTGGTTTGGTAGCGCTTTCCAACTGGGGCTCTCCGTATTAACGGTGACTTCGGTTCGGGTAAATCGTATAAACGCCTCCCCGTCCGTGCCCAATACGGTCAGAGGTTCTTCACCTTGATATCGAAGCAATATGCCCGGGCGCGGTGCATCCAGAATGATTGCACTGAGTCCGGGAATGTCGGGTTGATGGGCTATTCGAGCCTTTACGATGCCGTCCGGAACGTCCTCTGTCTCCAGTGCACCGTGGGCCCCTGCCTGCCCGGAGGCTGACAGGGACACCAGGCCGAACAACACCGGGGCCGCCAGGCGAGCTCCGACCTGTTCGATGTGTTTCATAACAATCCTCCTGACGGTCACAGCAGCTCGAGGGTTGACTCAATGATGCCACCGCTGGTGGTGGTATCGCTGGCCACCTGCGTGGGCGCCATGCAGGCGAGATTCTCATTCACCACAGTGATCGGCGCGGACACCGAGGGTACGCGGCCATCTGGGGTGTCCTTGCTGACGAACAGCATGTATTCGCCGGCGGGCACCACGTTGTGGTTGTCGGGCATGGTCAGAGTCAGCTTGTTGCCAGGGCCCCGCTCCATGACCAGTTCAATGGCACGCTGGTCACCGTCAATGACGTGGGTCATGACTGTACGGCGAATCAGCAGGGCCTTGTCGATCTGATCCACCTGGTCGACCTTGATGTTGAATCGGTCGCCAATGGTCAGATTGCTGGGTGCACTTTTAATTTTGGGGCGGTCGTCCCGCATGGCGTAGGGCGGAGTGTAGATTTCGAAACTCGGATCGCGGCCGTCATAGGGTGCGAGTCCGAAATCCTGAAGATCCACGAATGTCAGGTAAGCGGTGTTGATTGGTGAGTGGCCGGCAACCATAACGCGGCCGTCCTCCATCAGTACCGCAGTGTTGTGGTAGGTGCGGGCGCGGTGGCCGGTAGCCATTTCCGTCCATTCTCCGGTTTCCGGGTTGAACTGCTCGGCGGTGCGGATCGGGCCTTCCAGGCCGGGCGCTACCACACCGTCACGATTGCCGCCGCTGAACACCATCACGGTGCCGTCGGGCATCACAACGTTTGTGCCGTACCAGCGAGGCTGATTCAGTGGGCCGGCCAAACGCGACTCGTAGCCGATTTCGTCGCCGTTGGTGGTGACAGTATCGATACGCGTCTGGTCGGTGGGCAGGTAGCCGCCGGGGTTCGTCAGTACTGCATAACTGGGTACGCCGCCCGCGGTCAGCAGTTCCACTTCATTGTAGTTACCGCTGGCGTCTGGTTTCAGCGGCAACATGGTGGACGACGTGGAGCCCCGCATACCACCGGCGATCGCCATGCGCAGATCTTCTTCAGATACCCCAAGATCGGCTGCGCTGGTCAGCAAATCCGTGGGCGAGTCGAGAACATCGCCAAGCAGTGAGCCGACCTGATCAAGCGACAGATTGGTGATGTTCAGGGTGCTGCTCAACTGACCCAGCCCGGCTTCATCCAGCCTTAGTGGGAGGCCGGCATAGCCAATGTCGTTCCAGCGCTGGGTATCCGGGTTGAAACTGGCGACAATGTTCCACAATGCCTGATCGTAACCCTGGCCGAATGGGTTGAAGGCCTGGCCACCAGCGTTGTAGAAGATGTGTCCATTCGGCAGCAGATGCATGCGTGGATAGAGCGGTAAGGAGCGATCAGCGGTGGACGGATTCTGCGTCCAGGCGCCGGCGCAGGGATCGTAGGTCTCCGTTTGCACCACGTTGCGTCCGCTGTTCAGTGGCTCATCCGGGTACACTGGCTTCAGCAGCTTGGTGACACCACTGGCGACGAAGACGTTGCCGTTGCCCATGGTTACGAGTGATGGATACCAGCGCCCGTAGGTCATATCGCCACTTTGGCGCCAGGTGTTGGTCTCCTCGTCGAATATTCTCGAATTCTTGATACCTTCCAGTTCCGCCACCCCAAGAGGCAGGCCATCAATGCCTGGCTCGGAATAGTAGTCGGTGCCGCCAACGGCCATCACATCACCGTTGGCCAGGCCGATGACGTCGGAGCAGAACAGGGCGCCGTCGTTGGCGCTGGTGTTGTCGGCGGTATCGAGCAGGCCATCCAGCTCGGTGCCATTCAGCAGTGTTTCACTGTCGTTGCCATCCGGGTTGGCGCCGGCGTCCAGGGGAGAGGGTTTGATCCAGGATGGATTGTCGTTTTCATCCAGCGACAGAACGCGGGTCTGATCGTTGACGGACACTTCGCCAAATTCCGCAACAATGGATAACTCAACGTTCTCAGTGCCTTCCAGGGCGTTCAGGTAAAGCAGGCGACCGTCTTTGAGAAGTGCCATGGTGCCGGCCGCGGGTTTGCACTCATCCATGCCGTCAGCGCGGGTAATGCATTTTTCGTCCGTTTCGACAGCTTCACCATCCACAATAATGGTGGGTTCCGCAAAGGGCTCACTGAACGTGCCCTTGCTGTTGTAACTGTCAGGAGCTGCCGGTTCCTCAGTCTGGGTCGTTGAGTCCTCGGATGAGCCGCCCAGCAGGCTGCCGAGAAGGCCCGCGTTGGCGGTGCCTGATCCTGCGATGAGCAGAATCAGCGAACCGGTGACGCTTGATAATCGATTGAATCGACGGGACATGGTGTTCTCCTGATCTTGTTTTTGTGTTTGCCGGAAGCAAAGCTCCCTAGGCTGTTACGGATCAGGAGGTCATAAGGTTGCAGGGATTGTGAAAAAACGTGAAATTCAGCTTCCGAGGTCGCCGAGTAATGCACTGAGGGTGGCCTTACCTTTTTGCTGGTTGGCTTCCACGTCCAGGTCGCCGGTGCCTTCCCATCTCAGGTCGTCCTCGGGCAGCTCATCAAGAAACCGGCTTGGAATAGTTTCCAGCTTTTCGCCGTACTGTTTTCGCTGGGCGGCAAACGTAAGGGTCAGGGTTTCCCGGGCTCGGGTGATACCCACGTACATCAGTCGCCGTTCTTCCTCGACATTGCCTTCCTCAATGCTGGAGCGGTGGGGCAGTATTTCCTCTTCCAGACCCATGATGAACACGTGGGGGAATTCCAGGCCTTTTGAGGCGTGGAGGGTCAGTAGCTGGACCTTGTCGCTGTCGTCCTCTTCTTCGCGCTGCTCCATCATGTCGCGCAGGATTAGCCTGCTGATGGCGTCTTCAATGCCCATTTCGTCGGCCGTACCCTTGCCGTCGTCCAGCATGCGCTGGATGGACTCCACCAGATACCAGATGTTCTCCATTCGCCGTTCCGCCTGTTTTGGCGAGCCGGAATGCAGGTGCAGCCATTCCTCGTATTCGATATCGGTGAACAACTGCTTGATCACCGGAATCGGATCTTCGCTGTGCAGGCGCTCGCAGGTGTTGTCCACCCAGTGAGCGAAGCGCCGCAGACGGTCCAGCCCCTTCTCGGTAACGTGGGTTTCGGCACCCATATCGCCCAGGGCACGAAACAGGCTGACGTTGCGGGAGCGGGCGTAATGGCTGAGCTGTTCCAGCGTGCGGGGGCCGATCTCCCGGCGGGGCACGTTCACGACGCGCAGGAATGCCGCGTCGTCATCCGGGTTCACCAACAGACGCAGATAGGACATGGCGTCCTTGATCTCGTTCTTGGAGAAAAACGACTGGCCACCGGAGATGTGATAGGGGATCTGGTAAGCCTGCAGTTTCATTTCCAGCAGCCGTGCCTGGTGGTTGCCCCGATAGAGAACGGCGAAGTCCCGGAAAGCCAGGCCTTTCTTGAGTTTCTGGTCGAGAATTTCCGTGGCCACCCGTTCGGCTTCCGCGTCTTCGCTGCGGCAGCGGACGATTCTTAGCTCGTCCCCGACCGTATGATCACTCCACAGGGCTTTCTCGAACACGTGGGGATTATTGGCAATGACCGTGTTGGCACAACGAAGGATGCGAACCGTGGAACGGTAGTTCTGCTCCAGCTTGACGATTTTGAGGCTTGGGAAGTCTTCCTTGAGCTGAGCAAGGTTTTCAGGTCGGGCGCCGCGCCAGGCATAGATCGACTGGTCGTCATCACCAACGACGGTAAAGGCGGCCCGTTCTGCCACCAACAGCTTGACCAGTTCGTACTGGCACAGGTTGGTGTCCTGGTATTCGTCCACCAGCATGTAGCGGATTTTTCGCCGCCATTTCTGCAACACCTCGGGGTTGTCGCGGAACAGCTGTACCGGCAGCAGGATCAGATCATCGAAATCCACCGCGTTATAGGCCTTCAGGTATTCGTTGTAGTGGCGGTAAATGATGGCAATACGCTGCTCCCGCTCATCAGCGGCCCGGCTCCAGGCGTCCTGGGGGCTGCGCATGGCATTCTTCCAGGACGAGATGGTCATCTGCACGTCAGACAGTTCATCGCCGGCATCCGCGCTGGCCTCGCGCATCATCAGGTCCTGCAGCAGGGCCTTGGCATCTTCCGCATCGAAGATCGAAAAACCGGGGTGATAGCCCAGGTGCTCGTGCTCCTCGCGGATCATGTTCAGCCCGAGGTTATGGAAGGTGGAAACAATCAATCCCCGGGTCAGTTTGCGATCCACCAGGCGTCCGACACGTTCTTTCATTTCGCGCGCGGCCTTGTTGGTGAAGGTCACGGCGGCGATATGACGCCCTGGAATGCCAAGGTGTTCGATCAGATAAGCCACTTTGCGGGTGATCACGCTGGTCTTACCGCTGCCGGCACCAGCCAGTACCAGCATAGGACCCTCCGCGTAGCGGACGGCTTCACTCTGTCGGGGGTTGAGCTTGTTCACAATAATTGCGCCAATCCGGGAAATTCCGAGATAACCTGGGAAGCAAACATTCTACACTAGGCAGACATGCTGTACCTTGACGATCTATCAGCTATTCTTGAGGGAACGGAGATGTTTGATCACGAGGAACGGGACGCTTCTTAATGACCCTGGCAGTAAAACAACCCAATCCCAGCCATGTACGGCTGCTGGTGCTGACGCCGGAGTATGCGGATTTTCTCTGGCTGGGTGCGCTCCTGTCACGTGATTGTGAAATGGAACCGGACCTGACCTGGTGCCCGGATCTTATCGACTGCGATGATCTGATTCGCAATACCCATTTTGACGTTATCCTCTGGGACTGTGTGTTTCATGGCGGTTCCGAAGACGCTTTCCTGCAGTACCTGTCCGTGTCCAGCAATGAGAAACCGGTGTTGGCACTGAGTGCCGAGCCAGCCTCCGAGCGTGCTGTTGACCTGCTTGCCAATGGCGCTTCGGACTACCTGAGTCGCCAGTCATTGGAAGAGTGGGGGCTGCGCCGCGCGGTACGCTGTCTTTGGTATCGGCAGCAGCTTTCGGAGTCCGCTCACGGCCAGTTGGGCCGGGAAGTGGCCAGTGGTTTTATCAACCGTGACCTGTTCTTCGATCGCCTGCAACAGGCATTGCTGAGGGCCGAGCGTGCCAGCCAGCGGCTGGCGTTGTTGCACATCAACCTGGATGATTTCCGCAGCTTCAATGAATCCTTCGGTTACCAGAAGAGTGACCAGATCATGCTGAAGCTGGCGGAACGGCTGCGACAGAATTTGCGGCGAGTGGATTCGCTGATGCGCATTGGCGGCGACGAGTTTGCGATCATTGTCGAGAAAGTGGAAGACTCCCTGGATATTACCCAGATCATCCGCAAGCTCGTGACTGCGATGGGTGAACCATTCAGCCTTGACGGCCAGAATGTCGTCGTCAGCGCCAGCCTCGGCGTGGCCACCTACCCGGAAGCGGGTGACAGCCCGGAAAACCTTCTGCGACGTGCCAACCGAGCCATGTTTGAGGCCAAGCGCGATCCAGGTACCAGCTACCGGTTTTACGATCGTCAGTTGCACATAACGGCCGGATACCAACTGCGCCTGGAGGCGGATCTCCGTAACGCTCTGCGGGGTAATGAGCTGGAAGTGTATTATCAGCCGCGCATCGACCTCGCGTCGGAAGAAGTTCGGGGGGTGGAGTGCCTGCTCCGGTGGAATCATCCGGAAAGGGGGTTGGTGGGGCCGGACGAATTCATTCCAGTGGCAGAGCGCAGCGGGTTGATCGTTCCTGTCGGCTACTGGGTGATTGAACAGGCCTGCAAGCGTCTGCAGGAGTGTTCAGACCTCGGGCACCCGGGGCTGGTGTTTGCCGTGAACCTGTCGTTCCGTCAGTTCCATGATCGCAAGATGACCGAAACCATTTTCCGCATTATCTTCAATGCCAATATCGACACCAGTCTGTTGGAGTTGGAGCTTACGGAAAGCGCCATGATGCATGACCCGGAATATGCCCAGCGATGTCTGCGGGAGCTCAATCAACTGGGTATCAGTTTTGCCCTGGATGACTTCGGAACCGGGTTCTCCTCACTCAGCAATCTTCAGCACCTGCCTATATCCCTCGTAAAAATCGACAAGTCTTTCGTTCAGGAGTTGGGGCAGTCTGCCGACGCCGAGCATATCATCCGTGCCATTATCAGCCTGGCTCACAGCCTGCAAATCAGCGTGGTGGCGGAAGGGGTGGAGACGGAAGGACAACTGGAATTCCTGCGCCAGCAACACTGTGATGAAATTCAGGGTTACTACTACGCGCGCCCCATGCCATGGGCAGATCTTGTGCAATTCCTGGACAACCGTAGCCGCGCTGCTTGCCTGCAGCAATAAGCCGCTGTACCTTTGCGCTTTGACTCGTAAGCATCAGATGAGGTTGCATGAACAGTATCATCAGGCGCATTGCTGACGAACTGGGTGTTCGTGAACAGCAGGTGAACGCCACCGTTGAAATGCTGGACGGTGGCGCCACCGTTCCTTTTATTGCCCGTTATCGCAAGGAAGTCACCGGTTCGCTCGATGACAGCCAGTTACGGTCCCTGGAAGACCGCCTGCGTTATCTGCGTGAGCTGGAAGACCGTCGTTCCACGATCCTCAACAGCATTGAGGAGCAGGGCAAGCTGACCGATGAGCTGCGTGCCAGCATCGATTCGGCGGACACCAAGAACCGCCTCGAAGACCTCTACCTGCCGTATAAGCCCAAGCGCCGAACCAAAGCGCAGATTGCCCGTGAAGCCGGTCTGGAGCCCCTGGCCGATGCCCTGTATGACGACCCCACGCTGGAGCCAGAGAGCACAGCGGAAGGCTATATCAATGATGAGGCCGGTGTTACCGACACCAAGGCCGCGCTTGATGGTGCCCGCTACATTCTGATGGAACGCTTTGCCGAGGATGCGGAACTCCTGGGTGAGCTGCGTGACTTTATCTGGCAGCAGGGGCAGCTCAAGGTCACCGTGGTGGACGGCAAGGAAAATGAAGGTGCCAAGTTCCGCGACTACTTCGACCATGTCGAGCCACTGAAAAAGGTGCCATCCCATCGTGCGCTTGCCATCCTCCGGGGGCGCAATGAAGGCGTGCTTACCTACTCCATTGTGGTTGGCGATGCGGAAGACGACCGTCGCCAGCCCCATCCGGCGGAACAGCGTATTGCCGCGCGCTGGCATATCCGTGACAACGGCCGTGCGGCCGACCGCTGGTTGTCGGAAGTGGTGCGCTGGACCTGGCGCGTAAAGCTGTCCACCCAGATCGAAACCGACCTTATGGCCCAGGTGCGGGAAGCGGCAGAAACCGAGGCCATCAATGTGTTTGCCGCCAACCTCAAGGATCTGCTGTTACTGGCGCCGGCGGGCCCCCGCGCCACACTGGGGCTGGACCCCGGCCTGCGCACCGGTGTGAAGGTTGCCATCATCGACGGCACCGGCCAGGTGGTGGGTCACGGTGGTATTTTCCCGCACGCGCCCCGCAACCAGTGGGACCAGTCCATTGAACAGTTGGCGAGCTGGTGTCGGCAGTACCGCATTGAACTGGTGGCCATTGGTAACGGTACGGCCTCCCGCGAAACCGAAAAGCTGGTCGCGGACCTGAGCAAGCGTTACCCGGAGCTGAAGCTGGCGCGGATTGTGGTCAGCGAATCCGGTGCTTCGATCTATTCCGCCTCTGAATTCGCCTCCCGCGAACTGCCGGACCTGGACGTGACCATTCGCGGGGCGGTTTCCATCGCCCGCCGGTTGCAGGACCCACTGGCGGAAATGGTGAAGATCGAACCCAAGTCCATCGGTGTGGGGCAGTACCAGCACGACGTGTCTCAGGTTCAGTTGGCCCGCAGCCTGGATGCCGTGGTGGAGGACTGTGTTAACGGTGTTGGTGTGGATCTCAACACCGCATCCATCCCCCTGCTGGCACGGGTGTCCGGCCTGAACCAGAGTATTGCCCAGAACATCGTCGATTTTCGTAACCAGAATGGCGTGTTCCGTGATCGCAGGCAGTTGCTTAAAGTTTCCCGCCTTGGTGATCGTACCTTTGAGCAGTCGGCCGGTTTCCTTCGCATTGCGGGGGGCGACAATCCGCTGGACCGCTCGTCGGTGCATCCGGAAGCCTATGGTGTGGTTGAGGATATTGCCCGCCAGAACAATCGCAAGATTGAAGGTATCGTCGGCGACGCCGATTTCCTGCGCTCGTTGAACCCGCAGGACTATGTCACCGAACAGTTTGGTCTGCCGACCATAAAGGATATTATTACGGAATTGGAAAAGCCGGGCCGTGACCCCCGGCCGGAGTTCCGCTTTGCCAGCTTCGAGGAGGGAGTGGAAACCCTCAATGACCTGAAGCCGGGCATGGTGCTGGAAGGGTCGGTCACCAACGTGACCAACTTCGGCGCGTTCGTGGACATCGGCGTCCATCAGGATGGCCTTGTGCATATCTCTGCGTTGTCGAATACCTTCGTGAAAGATCCGAGGGAAGTGGTCAAGGCAGGGGATATCGTCAAGGTGAAAGTGATGGACGTTGATATCCCGAGAAAGCGGATTGCGCTTTCCATGCGTATGGATGACCAGCCCGGGGAGAAATCCGACAACCGCGCCGGCTCCAGCAGTAAAGGTGGCAAACCTTCCGCAAGAAATGACCGCCACAAGGGCGCAGACAGCGGGCAAAAGGGTGCCATGGCCGGAGCGCTGGCACAGGCTCTGGCGTCGGCCCGCAAAGACGGCCGTTAACCCGCGCCGCTACACACTACCGTAATGGCCGCCGGTGTTCCCGGCGGCCATTCAAGCAGGAGTCATTCATGGGTGAATCCCGCCATCAGCTTTTTCAGCAGTTCACGGCCAACCAATGGGCCGGATTTCGAAAAGGCGTTGAGAAAGAAGGCCTGCGGGTCGATCGCAACGGCTTTATCGCACAGACTCCGCACCCCCGCTCGCTGGGTTCCACACTGACTCATCCCCGTATCACCACGGATTACTCCGAAGCTTTGTTGGAGCTGATTACCCCGGTGTTCGATACCACGCGAGGGATGCTCGATTCGCTCCGGGATACCCATCGCTTCGTTCAGTGCAATCTTGGGGATGAGGTGTTCTGGGCCGCGAGTATGCCGTGTGAGCTGGACGGCGACGCGAGCATTCCCATTGCCGAGTATGGCACTGCCAATATCGGTCGCCTGAAGCATGTGTATCGCCAGGGGCTGGCCGTGCGTTACGGTCGCATGATGCAAAGCATTGCTGGCGCCCACTACAACCTGTCGCTGCCTGACAGTTTCTGGAGGCTTTGGCAGGACGCCCTTGGTAACCAACAAAGCCTGCAGGACTTCAAGTCGGACCAGTATTTCTGGCTGATCCGCAATTTCCGTCGTCGCAGCTGGATGCTGATGCTGCTGTTCGGCGCTTCTCCGGCGCTGGATGCCAGCTTTGTGGCGGGTGTACGTCATGACCTGAGCAGGTTCGGCGATGATACCTGGTATGGCCGCGAGGCCACATCGCTGCGCATGGGCGACCTGGGCTATCACAACAACGCTCAGGCATCGCTGAACATCTGTTTCAATGAACTGAAGACCTACACCGACACCCTGTTCAGGGCGATTCATACCCCGTGGCCAGCCTACGAAGAGATGGGAACCCGGCGCGACGGCGAATTCATCCAGATCAACACCAGCGTGCTGCAGATTGAGAACGAGTATTACAGTGCCGTGCGGCCAAAGCGTACCACCGAGCGTGGGGAAAAGCCGATACAGGCTCTGGAGTCACGGGGCGTGGAGTACATTGAAGTGCGCTGTCTGGACCTGGATCCGTTCTCCCCGGTTGGCGTCAACGAAAGCCAAATCGATTTTCTTGACCTGTTCCTGCTGGATTGCCTGCTGTCAGACAGCCCGCGCATTGATGATGACGAATGCGATCGCCTGGATGACAACTATCAGGATGTGGTAGCTCAGGGCCGGAATCCGGACCTGACGATCTGTCGCTCCGGTGAACGGGGCCGGGTTGGTGACGCTGCCGTTGCCCTGATGGATCGTCTTGCCCCCCTTGCAGAACAACTAGACAGCTTGAACGGAGATTCCACCTATCGACGAGCGCTGGATGACCAGCGTGCCAAGCTCGACGATCCGCGTGAGTTACCATCAGCGAAGGTACTTGAAGCCATGGAGGCTTCCGGCATGGGTCACCGGGAATGGGGGCTGGAAATGTCCAGGCAGCACCAGCAAACGCTGCGAGAGGAAGGGCTGTCGCCGGATGTGATGGCAGCGTTTGAAAAAATGACCGCTGATTCGCTTTCCGAGCAGGATGAAATGGAGCAAGCCGAAAACCAGCCGTTTGGAGAATTTCTGGAACAATACCTGCAATCCTGAACCGGGAGTGCCCCTCCCGGTCGGGCGTCACACTCTCCCCGGACCTGTCGCACAGAAACGTAATTAACGTTTGTCAGCTTCGGTTCGCGCTGTTAATTTCTGTAAGCAGAGTGACAGCATCTGATGGTGGCTACAGGTAAAGGGAGAACCGGTATGGCCAGAGACATCAAGTTAGGGTGGGATGTTGAGTCCCTGAATAAAGCCTATCGCCAGGGCTATATGGCCGCCTCTATGGGCATGGAACGCAGCCGCTGTCCCTATCGCGGAGAAGTCGTTGTTGCCGCCTGGGAAGCAGGATGGGAAGACGCTGAACAGGTTACCAATGAGGCGCGGCCGGTCGACGACCTGTTCTCCCGCATCGCCTGATGCCTGCGCCTGCCGCTTGCTCACCCGGCCGTTGTATTACTTCTGAACAACGAACTCCGTAAACAGCACACCGGTAATGCTCTCGCCGGTCTGTTGCTCTTCCAGTGCAGTATTTATTCTCTTCGTGGCTTCTTCACGCAGCGACTGCTGTCCCTCGGTCGAGGACAACTGTTCTGCGTCAGTCTGCTCCCCGAACAGCATCACCAGCTCATGACGGAGCCTGGGCATGTGTGCCTCCACCGCCGGACGAGTGGTTTCCTTCGACGCCCTGATAGTAACCGCGGCCTTGAGGTAGGTCAGTTTGGTGCCCGGTTCCCCCACGTGGGTGACAAAGGGCGGATCCATTTCGATGTAGTCCGTGATTGCTGGTTCCTTTTCCTGCTCTTCCTGTGCCTCGTCTCCCCCTTCGTCCTCTTGGGCAGAGGCGGTTGGAGCCAGGAGGAAGGCAAAAAACAGGGCCAGCAGAACGTACTTTGGCTTAAGTGTCATAGGCTTGAAGTTCGTATTGGTTTAAGGTTAAGTAGCTGGGCGCACGCAGCCGCCACCTGATGCTGGGAGAATAGCAGGCTAGGTGCGCGGTTGCAGCATCCGATGCTTTACCGCCCAAGGCGGGAGACAGACTGACCTGAACGTTGACCCGAGGTACCCCTTTGAACTCCAGAGCCGTTTTCTTTCTGATATTCCTGCTGTGCGCCGGGCTGCTTGGTGTGGCCCTCTACATGGAGCATGTTATGGGGTTGGAACCCTGTCCTCTGTGTTGGCTGCAGCGATTCGGTTTTATGGCTGCTGGCATCGTCAGCCTCCTGGCAGCGCTTCACGGCCCCCATGGGTTTGGTGCAAGGGTCTATGGGCTGTTGTTGTCCGTCAGCGCGGGTGCGGGCCTGGCGATGGCGGGTCGACAACTGTGGCTTCAAAGCCTGCCGGCGGATCAGGTGCCAGCCTGCGGGCCTTCGGTGGATTACATGCTGGATGTGTTGCCCTGGATGGAGGTGTTGACCACGGCGCTGAAAGGCACGGGCGATTGCGCCGAAGTGACCTGGCGTTTCCTGGGGCTCAGTATTCCTGGCTGGACGGCCATCTTTTTCTCGTTGCTGGTGATTGTCGGCCTGGTGATGCTGTTCCGGCCCCCAAGAAAGCCGGAATGGATACAGGGATGAAACGGTTGCGACCGACCGCTGGCATGGGGTAACTTGAGTTTCGATACACTTGAGTTTCGATACAACAGAAATCAAACCAGAACGCGGTAACCGGAGATAGGCGTCATGTTGGATAATTGCCGTAATGCCAGGGAGCGTTGGGGTGGCGTCAGCGAACTGATTGATCGCTGGCTGAAAGAAAGGCAGGAACTGCTGGTACACTACTGCGATTTGTCCGGTACGACGGACTATTCCCAGACGGAGGCGCTGCGCACGAAATTTATCAAGCTGTGTGAGGTGCTGGTGGATTACGTGTCGGCAGGGCACTTCGAAATATACGAGCAATTGGTTCAGGAAGCCCGTGAATTTAACGACGGTGGGCTGGAACTGGCGGCAAAGCTGTACCCAAAAATCGAGCAGACCACGGAAACGGCGCTCAATTTCAATGATCGCCTTAACGGGCAATCGCTGACGGAGAACGAAGTTCGCGATTTGTTCCAGCAGTTATCAGAGCTCGGCGAAACCCTGGAAAGCCGGTTTGAGATGGAAGATTTCCTGATTGAGCATCTGCACAATGCCCATGCTGACAAGGTAATGTCGTCGGCTTGAGGTGAAGGCTTGAAACCTCCCCCCGATTCCAGAAGGAAATGGGGGGAGTGGCCGTTGCCAAGCGGCTTATTTATTCCGGGTTGATTTCCAGAAGCTCCACGTCGAAGACCAGGGTCTCGTTGGGTCCGATCCTCTGGTTTCCTCCAGGCCCATAAGCCAATTCAGAAGGAATGTAGAGTTTCGCCCTGCTGCCTTCAGACATCAGTTGCAGTCCTTCGGTCCAGCCCGGTATGACCTGGTTCAGGCCAAAGGTGACCGGCTCGCCACGCTCGCGGGAGCTGTCGAACACTTCGCCTGAGATCAACTCGCCGGTGTAGTGCACCTGTACGCGGTCCTCGGCCGTTGGCTTTTCACCATCGCCTTCTTCCAGGATTTCATATTGCAGGCCGGATTCCGTGGTTTTGACGCCGTCGCGTTTGGCGTTCTCCGCCAGGAACTGTTCCCCGGCTTCCTGATTTTTCTTGGCCAGTTCTTCCGCCTGGGCCGACTCCTGCTCCTGGAGTTGGCTCTGGTAGGCCATCAGGGCTTCCTGGATCTCCTCACGGCTCATTCGCGTCTGTTCTTCATCGCCGTCGTGGCCGTGCTGAATGCCTTGAAGGAATTGCTCCATTTTAAGGTTCGGCAGGTCGTTGCTCATTCTCTGGCCCATGACCAGGCCCATGCCGTAGCTGACTTTCTCATCCGTGGATTCCAGCGCCGGATCTTCCGGAACCGCTTCCTGGGAAGAAGAACAGCCTGCCATGACACCGGCCACAGTCAGTGCGATCAGGGTTTTTCTCATTACATCGTCCTTAGTTAAGCTTGCGTTGAATGATCGGGAACGCACAAAAGGTAACGGGTTCTGTGGCCAGATGCCACTGAACATGTGTTAAGGAAGGGGGTAATCTCAACTACCGTTATTGGCCGTGTCAGGGCCGAGCGAAAAAGGTGCGCGGTAGGGCGATTGCCAATCGGTTTCCGAGTCGGACACGGGCGGGCGTACGTTCTTACTTTCAGATCGCTCTATTGCCAACGCGTTCCAGGGCCCTTGCGCAGGCGGCTTGTCAGCGTAGTGCCAGCTGCCGTCGCTGTCCCTCCATTTGAAGACGATGTCGGGCCCTTCAGTCGGAACCGGTGAGGGAACCAAGCCCTCAAACGCGGGAATTTCCGCGTTGGTTTCGGCCTTTGCGGGTTCGCTGGTGGTTTCGGCGGGGTCATTCAGGCCGAAAAACATCAGTGCCACCAGGACGCCGAGAGCGGGAAACGCCAGCCGGATTAGCCATTTCATCAACATGGCTTGTTATCTCCTTCAACGAGGGTCGACAGTTCTCTGGTCAAAATGTCCAGCAAGCTGCCGGTCTCGTTATCCATTGTCTTCTCTGGTGCTGCGGCGAGCAAGTTGCTGAGGGCCAGATTGGCCGTTGTTGCCTCACCGCTGCCTGTATGTTTGTTTGAAACCAGGGCCTGATAGGCCAAGGCCAGTTCCACCCGCTCCGCTTCAAGTTCGCTACGAGCGATGCACTCTCTTACAATAGCAGTGCCGGGGTCATTCTTTGTAATGGTTTTCTTCGCTGCTCGGAGCGGCTCTGTGACTTGGCGCCGCCAGGCGGTTACCTGTGCGCTCTCAGTACCCGGGAACAGGTTGCCTGACGTGGCCAGCCACGTTGCGCAGAGAATCCGGGTAACGCTCCAGCCACGATCCTGCAGGCCGAGACACGCCTCCCGTGCCGCAGAGGATTCCCAGAAACGACAGGCAAACCGCCACAATGGGTTTTCCGGATCTGCATCCTCCGGTATCTTGCTACCGCTACACGCCATAGGGGCCAGGCCGGTTCCTTATCAAACGTTCCTTGATACTATTACGCTATGTTAACGATAACCGATCTCAGTTTACAACGAGGTGGCGTCTGGTTACTAGAAGCCGTCAACCTGACCATCCAACCCGGCCAACGGGTAGCGATAGTGGGTGCCAATGGTGCTGGCAAGTCCAGTTTGTTCCAGTTATTGCTGGGTCAACTGGCGCCGGAGCAGGGCAGTGCGTCTCTGCCCGGGGGGTGCCGAATCGCCCACATGGCTCAGGAAGTGGCCGCCTCGTCCCGCTCAGCCCGGGATTTTGTGCTGGATGGCGACTATGACCTGCGACGCATGGAGTCAGAGCTAGCTGACGCAGAAGAGCAGGGTGACGATCACCGCATTGCCCGCATTCATGGCGAGCTCGACATCCATGAAGCCTGGTCAGCGTCTCGCCGCGCGGAAGCGTTGCTGAGAGGTTTGGGATTTTCGGATGCCGACGCCGATCGGCCGGTGTCTTCGTTTTCTGGCGGCTGGCGGATACGCCTTAACCTGGCCCAGGCGTTGATGCGCCCGTCCGATCTGTTGTTGTTGGACGAACCCACCAACCACCTGGACCTGGACGCCTGCCTTTGGCTTGAGAACTGGCTGCGGCGGTACGAGGGCACCCTGCTGTTCATTTCCCACGACCGTGACTTCATGGACCGTGTGGCGACTCACCTGGTGCATTTCGACCAGCGGCGGCTGGACCTGTATACGGGTAATTACTCATCATTTGAGACCCAGCGCAGTGAGCGCATTGCCCAGCAGCAGGCCGGGTATGAGCGCCAGCAGGCAAGAATCGCCGAGATTCAGCGTTTCATCGATCGTTTTAAAGCAAAAGCCACCAAAGCCCGCCAGGCTCAGAGCCGGGTCAAAGCGCTGGAGCGCATGGAGAAAATTGCTCCGGCCCACGTCGACTCTCCGTTCAGTTTCGAGTTTCCGGTAGCCGATAAAGTGTCCAATCCGCTGATGTCGATTCGTAACGGCTCGGCCGGTTATGGCGACGCCGTTGTGCTCGAAGGCATTAACCTGTCTCTGCTGCCGGGCAGCCGCATTGGTCTTTTGGGCCCTAACGGCGCTGGTAAGTCCACGTTGATGGATGCCCTGCGGGGGCAAAGCACCTTGCTGCGAGGTGAGCGGACCACGGGAGAACACGTGGCGATCGGTTATTTTGCCCAGCATCAGTTGGAGTCGCTGGACCTGGATGCAAGCCCGTTCCTGCACCTGCAGCGGCTGGCTCCGAAAGCCTCCGAGCAAAGTGTCCGTAATTTTTTGGGAGGCTTTGACTTTCACGGCGATGAGGCCCTGAGTGCTATCCGCTCATTCTCCGGTGGTGAAAAGGCCCGTGTGGCGCTGGCGGTGATCGCCTGGCAAAAGCCCAACCTGTTGCTGCTGGACGAGCCCACCAACCATCTGGATCTGGAAATGCGTCAGGCCCTGACCATGGCGCTGCAAAACTTTGAGGGGGCGATTGTGGTGGTCTCCCACGACCGTCACCTGCTGCGCAACACGGTCGATGACTTCTGGCTGGTGAACGAGGGTCGGGTTACGGAATACGAAGGCGACCTGGAAGACTATGAGCGCTGGCTGGCGGACCGTCGCAAGGATGAAACCGAAGCTCCACGCCGGGAAAGTGGTGAGGCCCAGGCCGCAGGCGGTAACGCATTGGCTGCGGATAGTGGTGTTGGTGAGAACGCCGAAGATCGTAAGGCCCGAAAGCGGGCGGAAGCGGCCATTCGCCAGAAGCTTAGCCCCTACCGCAAACAACAGGGTGCGCTGGAGAACGAGATGGATCGGCTCCAGTCCACGTTGGTGACGCTGGAGCAGGAGCTTTCAGAGCCGGAGCTCTATGCCGATCAGGGCAAACAGAAGCTAAAGGATCTGTTAGGGCAACAAGCCACCGCAAAGAGTCGTCTGGCAGAGGTAGAAGCCGAATGGCTTGAAATCAGCGAAACGGTCGAGAGCCTCGAGGCAGAGTTAACGCCCTAGAATTTCACCTCCAGGGTGAAATTCTGTTTGGCCAGGTAATCCCGTTCGTTTTCAAGATCGGCCAGGGTCAGCGGGCGTTCATCCAGCCACCCTTCAGTGAATTCCAGGGCCAGACCATTGGTGGACGGGTGCAGGCGGAATTCGGGGGGCTGCTCATGATTCCGCGGATGCTGCAATAGCACTGCCAATCGAACCAGTACACACAGGTAACGCAGACGGGGAACGTCTTCGGGGTTCAGCCCTTCGAAAATGGCGGAAGAGAACTTGCGCCGGTGCCCGCGAACCAGGGTTGCCAGATCGCGCTGAAACTGTTGACTGAAGCCGGGAAGGTCGGAATACCGCAACAGGTAGGCGCCGTGCTTGTGGTACTGGCTGTGTGAAATGGTCAGGCCGATTTCATGCAGCCGGCAGGCCCAGCGCAGCACTTCTTCATCAGTTGCTGTGTTCAGCTCCCAGGTGCTCGCCACCTGCCTCCAGGCCGCGATGGCGGTGTGTTCCACGGCGCTGCCGTGTTCCTGGTCGACGTGATAGCGTTCCTGCAGGGCCTGAATCGTTCGTACCCTTACATCCTCGTGCTGAATCCGGCCGGCGATGTCGTACAGCAGGCCTTCCCTCAGGGCGCCATCAGCGAACGTCATTTCCGTTATTCGCAGCGACTGGAACGCTCCCATCAAAATCGCAAACCCCGCCGGGAAGATACTTTGTCGGTCGGCGCGGACGCCCAGGTCGCCGAGCTTCTCAGCCTTGCCCATATCGACCAGTCGGGTCCTGAGTTCCATCATCGCGTCCAGGGTGATGGTGCCGTCAGTGATCCTGAGGCTGGTCAACACACTGGCAATTGCCTTGATCGAGCCGGATGACCCCACCGCACTTTGCCAGCCCTTACTGCGGAAGTGCTGACGGATATTGAGCAGTTCCTGTTCGGCGTGGGTAACGGCCCTGTCCATTTGCTTGCGGGTGATCTTGCCGTCCGGAAAGTATCGATTGCGAAACGACACGCAGCCCATGTGCAGACTTTCCAGTTCCTGGGGTTCGAAGCGCTCCCCGATAATAAACTCGGTACTGCCGCCCCCAATATCAATCACCAGGCGCCGGCCACTGTCATCCGACAGGGTGTGTGACACGCCCAGGTAAATCAGACGGGCCTCCTCCCGGCCGGCGATGATTTCCACTGGGTATCCCAGCACCTCTTCCGCCCTGGTCATGAATTCATGGGCGTTGCGCGCCACCCGCAATGCGTTGGTGCCCACCACCTGGACCGCCGCTGGTGGCATTCCCTGGAGCCTCTGGGCAAAACGGCTAAGGCAGGCCAGGGCACGTTCCTGGGCGTCTTCGGTCAGGCGGTTATGACTGTCCAGCCCGGCACCGAGCTGTACCTTTTCCCCCATCTTCTCCAGGGTGCGGATTTCACCGTGAACCAGGCGGGCGACCACCATGTGGAAGCTGTTGGAGCCCATGTCGATTGCAGCGAGCAGTTCTGGCGGGGTGGCGGAAGAGTTGGCCGTCACGTGTATTGAATTCCTTCTGCCAGGCCCTAAATAGAGGGAAGGGAGCTTGAAAGGATGCATGCCGGAAACACGGCAGCGTTCATACAACCATTGTTGTCAGGGCGAAGGCGGACGTTAACCACCATGCCTGGGGATTACTATAAGCGATATGCGGTGTAACGCAATGGGGCGTCAACGCTCTGGGTGAGGGTAATCCGAAGTGCCGGGGTGGAACGAAGCGCTTCACATCCGCCTGACCAATCGCGTAAAGTAAGGCTTACAATAATTTAGGAAATCGGTTGCCCCAAGCCTTTTGCGGCAACTGTCAGAACAGCCAACAGCATCGTTCAGGCGGCCAAAGCCGCTGGTGGGTGCACGAATCGGGAAACTGAAATGAGCGGAAATATTGTAAACGTTACAGATGCCTCCTTTGAGCAGGATGTGCTGCAGTCAGACGTGCCGGTACTGGTCGACTACTGGGCAGAGTGGTGCGGCCCATGCAAGATGATCGCGCCAGTCTTGGAAGAGATGGCTGAAGAGTACGAAGGCAAGCTGAAAGTCTGCAAACTGAACATTGATGAAAACGAGCAGACCCCGCCCAAATTCAACATCCGCGGCATCCCCACCCTGATGCTGTTCAAGAACGGCAACGTGGACGCCACCAAAGTAGGCGCACTGTCCAAGTCACAACTGGCCGCGTTCCTCGACAGCAATCTCTGATAGCTGCTGTCGGCCAAAGCCGCCCCTGAGCAAACGCTCACGGGCGGTTTTTTATTGCCAGGCAAACAACCAATCAGGCGAGCAATGCCGAACAGCCCTTCCGAAAATGTGCGGAGCCATGGATGGCGGAGCCCAAGCGTACACGGACGTATTCAAAGCGTTTTTCGGAAGGGCTGTTCGTCATTGCTTGCCGTCTTGCTATGCGGCGTCGAGCGCTAGTCCCAGCTCTGAGTCCGATCCAGATCAGCAGCCTTCTGCTCAACCCAGTGCTCCGTGTCGCCCGTGATCTCCTTCTTCCAGAACGGCGCCGACGTCTTCAGCGCATCCATGATGAACTCACAGGCTGAAAAGGCATCTCCGCGATGGGCACTGCACACCCCCACAAACACAATCTGATCAGCCAATGCCAGCGCTCCCACCCGGTGAATAATCCGCGCGTCCCGCACATCCCAGCGCCGTGAGGCTTCATGAACCAGCCCCTCGATAACTTGCTCCGTCATCCCCGGATAGTGCTCCAGAAACAGCCCCGTAACGCCGTTCATGTCACCATTGTCCCGAACCAGTCCGGTAAAGGTCGCGATGGCTCCAGTACCAGAACCGCTGTTCCGAAGGGCTCGGTATTCTTCAGCAGGATCAAAATCCTGTTGCTGGACGCGGATCACATCAACCTCCTGTCACCGGCGGGAAAAAGGCCACTTCATCGCCAGGCTGTAACGCCCTGTCGGGCTTGGTCATTACCTGATTAACCGCAATCATCACCGGTTGCGCGCCGTCCAGCTGGGCCCAGTTTCCCCCTCGAGAGGCAAGGCTGTGCAGCAGTTGCCCGGCAGTCAGCCCGGGTTGGGCCTCAACCGTCAGCGTGCTTGTATCCAGTTCCTCCCTCAGACGGGCAAAGAACTTCACCGTAATAGAATTATCCGTAGCCATGGTCATTCCAGCAGCTCCGCAAACGAGTAGTAGACAATAGGGTCGCCGAGGGTAATGGTCGTGTTCTCAGGTACTACAGCCAACCCTTCAGCCCAGCAGGCAGAACTCAGAACGCCGGAGCTCTGGTTGGGGTAGGCCGTGATCGTCAGGCCATCATCGCCAATGTTCTTACGGGCACGGACATACTGCCGGCGGATCGAGGGCTTCTCGGTTGAAAATCCGGCCGGGATCCGTTCACCGCGGACTGTAACACTTGTCCGACCCTGGCACGCGCGAATAAACGGCATGCCCATCACCATAAAGCTGACCAGCACGGCCACCGGGTTGCCGGGCAGGCCGAGCACCGGCGTGTCGCCAATCGTACCGAAGGCCATTGGTTTTCCTGGTTTGCTGGCAAGCCGCCACAGGGACAGGTCGCCTGATTCCTCCAGCACCGCCCGAACATGGTCTTCCTCGCCCACCGACACGCCGCCGCTGGTGATGATCAGGTCGGCCTCGGTTGCGGCCCGCTCAAGAGTGCTGCGGGTCGCGTCCCGGGCATCCTTCAGGGCCTCACAAAGCACCACCTCGCAGCCTGCTTTCGCCAGCAATCCCAGCAGGGTGTAGCGATTGCTATTGTAGATCTGTCCAGGCCCCAGTGGTTGTCCGGGGTCCACCAGCTCGTCACCGGTCGTGAGAACGGCGACTTTCAGTTTTGCGTACACGGCAACGTCTGCCGTACCAATGGAGCCCAGCAGGCCCATTTCCTGGGGGCGAATCCTGGTGCCCGCCGCCAATGCCAGCTCGCCCTGAGCCAGATCCTGGCCACGGCGACGGATATTCTGGCCTTCACTGACAGGCCCATTGACGGTGATACCGTCGCCGCAAACGCTGACCCGTTCCTGCATGATGACCGCGTCTGCACCTGAGGGGATTTCCGAACCGGTGAAAAGACGCACGGCCGTTCCGGGCTTAAGGGTAAGACGTTCTTCACCGGCCGCTGTGCGGCCAGACACCGGCAGTGGTCCCCCGCCAGCAAGATCCCCTGCACGTACGGCGTAACCGTCGACGGCGCTGTTATCCGCTGGTGGTACATCCGCCGGAACTGTGTAGTCCCGGGCCAGAACCCGGTTCAGGCTATTTGCCAGGGTCACGGTTTGTGAGTGCGTGATCGGGCGCGCCCGGGCGACCAGGTGATCAATGGCTTCTTCAACGGGAGTCAGGTCAGGGCTTGCCATGGATTATCGCTCCGAGCGCTCGCCAATAACCTGGTTGATCCGGCTGAGAGGCTTGTCCGGCTTGCCCAGGGCCAGGTCTGAGAAATTGCAGGGGCCGTGGCGGCTGTCCAACTGGCTGACCAGAATGCCGTTCCAGCCCGTGCGGCAGGCACCTGTGGAGCCGGGCAGGCAAAAAATCACCGTATGATTGGCCAATCCTCCAAAGGCACGAGATTGAATAGTGGAAGAGCCAATCTCGCTGGCGGAAAGCCGGCGGAACTCCTCACCGAAGCCGTCGATGGCTTTGTCCAACAGCGGGGCGACGGCTTCCGGTGTACTATCGCGTTCATGGAAGCCGGTGCCGCCGGTGATGATCACCACGTTGATCTCCGGGTCAGCAATCCAGCCGGACATCAGCGCCCGTATGAGATAGACATCATCCGGCAGGATGCGTCGGGCAACCAGTCGGTGGCCCGCTTCAATGATGCTGTTCTCCAGGAACTTTCCTGATGAGTCTTCCGCTTCACCACGGCTGTCGGACACCGTCAGCAGGGCGATGCTCAGGGGTTTCAGTTCGACGGTGGCGTCGATACTCATGGATGCTCTCCAAAGTTTTTATAGGTCTGTCTAACAGTATCTCTATTGGGAATGATGAATGGAAGGGGAGACACCCGTTAGAGGGATGCAGGGTATTTTCGGATGCCGAGGAAGGCCCCTTCAGAAGGAATTGGTTCAAAAATGCGCGACATTACTTGACATTGGTACGCAAGGTGGCTGATGATCGCTCTTGCCCGGCGAACGGTTGTTCTTCCTGTCTCTGGCTTCAGTACCTTTCCGGACTCCATCTACACCGGTTGCTCCATCTGGCCAGCACCAAGTTCAACGTATATCCGATCAATCCGTTTAGGGGCACCCCTTTCATTTCCATATTCGTTTACTTCCATTCCTGACTATCTAACAACCTATGAACCTTACTGAACTCAAGCAGAACTCCATGCCCGAATTGCTCGATATTGCGCAAGAGATGGGCCTCGATAACCTGGCTCGCTCGCGCAAGCAGGATGTCATCTTCACGATCCTGAAGAAGCATGCTAAAAGCGGCGAAGACATTTACGGTGACGGCGTACTGGAAATTCTGCAGGACGGTTTCGGCTTCCTCCGTTCCGCCGACGCCTCATACCTTGCCGGTCCTGACGACATCTACGTGTCGCCAAGCCAGATTCGCCGTTTTAACCTGCGGACCGGTGACACCGTTGCCGGCAAGATACGCCCGCCGAAAGACGGCGAGCGTTACTTTGCCCTGCTGAAAGTTAACGAGATTAACTTCGACAAGCCGGACAACGCCCGAAACAAGATCCTGTTCGAGAACCTGACACCGCTGTTCCCGGACGAGCGCCTGATGCTTGAAGCCGGTAATGGTAGCACCGAGGATCTGTCCTCACGGGTTCTGGATCTGGTAGCGCCCATCGGCAAGGGCCAGCGCGGCCTGATCGTGTCTCCGCCCAAAGCCGGTAAGACGCTGCTGATGCAAAGCATCGCCCAGTCCATCACCCGTAACAATCCAGAGTGCCATGTGATGGTGCTGCTGATTGACGAGCGTCCGGAAGAAGTAACCGAGATGCAGCGCACCGTGCGTGGTGAAGTGATCGCCTCCACCTTCGATGAGCCCCCGGCCCGTCATGTGCAGGTGGCCGAGATGGTCATCGAAAAGGCCAAGCGTTTGGTCGAGCACAAGAAAGACGTGGTGATTCTGCTGGATTCCATCACCCGTCTGGCCCGTGCCTACAACACGGTGATTCCGTCCTCCGGCAAGGTACTGACCGGTGGTGTGGACGCCCACGCCCTTGAGAAGCCCAAGCGTTTCTTTGGTGCGGCCCGTAACGTGGAAGAGGGCGGCAGCCTGACCATTCTTGCCACCGCGCTGGTCAACACTGGCTCCAAGATGGATGAAGTCATCTATGAGGAGTTCAAGGGAACCGGTAACATGGAGATCCATCTGGATCGCAAGATTGCCGAGAAGCGCACCTATCCCGCCATCAATATTCGCAGCTCTGGCACCCGCCGTGAGGACCTGCTGATGAGCGAGGCGGATATCCAGCGCATCTGGATTCTGCGCAAGCTGCTGCACTCCATGGACGACGATACCGGTGCCATTGAGTTCCTGCTGGACAAGCTGCGTGAAACCAAGACCAACGACGAATTCTTCCAGTCGATGAAGCGTCGTTAAGTCCTGCTGCGCCTCAGGTTTGGGGGCAGGCGGAGCCGGGGTGAGCTGCCCCGGACACGCCGTAAACCCATCCCTGGGGGCTCGGCATTGCCATCCCTGGCAATGCACGGTCCGGGGCAGCTCACCCCGACTCCGCCGTCCAGAGTTGGTACGCGCGCTGATCCCCCATCCAGTTCCCGCACCCACGCAGAAATCCAAGCCAATACCCAGGCCGAACCAAAACCAAAGAATTCGCGTACAATGCCGGAATCAACCGGAGTAGCCGATGAAATACAACGACCTGAGAGACTTCATAGGCCAGCTTGAAAAGTTGGGAGAGCTGAAGCGTATTTCAGTGGAAGTCGATCCCCACCTGGAAATGACCGAGATCTGCGACCGCACGCTGCGGGCAGGTGGCCCCGCGTTGTTGTTCGAGAACCCCAAAGGCTACGACATGCCCGTGCTGGCCAACCTGTTTGGTACGCCGAAACGCGTGGCCATGGGCATGGGGCAAGACAGCGTGACCGCGCTGCGGGACATCGGCAAGCTGCTCGCTTTCCTGAAAGAACCGGATCCTCCCAAGGGCTTCAAAGATGCCATCGAGAAACTGCCGCTGTTCAGGCAGGTGATGCGTATGAGCCCCAAAGTGCTTCGCTCGGCGCCCTGCCAGGACGTGGTGATCGAAAAGGACCAGGTGGATCTGTACCAGATACCGGTTCAGCACTGCTGGCCCGGGGACGCAGGGCCTTTGGTGACCTGGCCGTTGGTGATAACCCGTGGGCCCCATAAAGAACGCCAGAATCTTGGTATTTACCGGCAACAGGTCATTGGCCGTAACCGGCTGATCATGCGCTGGCTGAGCCATCGTGGAGGTGCGCTGGATTTTCAGGAGTTCCAGAAAGCCAACCCGGGTAAACCCTACCCTGTGGCCGTTGCCCTTGGGGCGGACCCGGCGACCATCCTGGGTGCGGTGACGCCGGTGCCGGATTCGTTATCGGAATACGCCTTTGCTGGCCTGCTCCGCGGCGGAAGAACCGAATTGGTGCAGTGTGGTCTCAGCGATCTGCAGGTGCCGGCCAGTGCCGAGATTGTGCTGGAAGGGTTCATCTATCCGGACGACGTAGCGCCGGAAGGCCCGTTCGGGGACCATACCGGTTATTACAACGAAGTGGATGAATTCCCGGTGTTCACCGTGGAGCGGGTGACGCACCGCAAGGACCCGATTTACCACAGTACCTACACTGGCCGCCCACCCGATGAGCCCGCCATTCTGGGTGTGGCACTGAACGAAGTCTTCATTCCCATCCTGCAGAAGCAGTTCCCCGAGATTGTGGATTTTTACCTGCCTCCCGAGGGGTGCTCCTACCGTCTTGCAGTGGTGACCATGAAGAAACAGTACCCCGGCCATGCCAAACGGGTGATGATGGGAGTATGGTCATTCCTGCGGCAGTTCATGTACACCAAGTTTGTGATCGTTACCGACGACGACGTAAACGCACGGGACTGGAAAGACGTGATCTGGGCCATGACCACCCGCATGGACCCATCCAGGGATACCACGCTGGTTGAGAGCACTCCCATCGACTACCTGGACTTCGCTTCGCCGGTGTCCGGGCTGGGCTCGAAAATGGGGATGGATGCCACCAGCAAGTGGCCGGGCGAAACCGATCGGGAGTGGGGCACGCCCATCACCATGTCCGACGACGTCAAAAGGCGTGTGGACGACATCTGGGACAGCCTGGGGATTGAAGTTTCATCCGATCGCCCCGATTGATATGGCCAGCCGTGAATGTCGTATTCAACTCGTGCCGGCGGTATTGTCCTTTACCGCAGCCGCCGACGAGACGCTGCTTGCGGCAGCCGGCAGGGCGGGGATCGCGGTTCCCGCCGCCTGTCGCAATGGCGTGTGCGAGCTCTGTGAGGCTCGCCTGGTCAGTGGCGAGGCCCTGAATACCCGCAATCAACACACAATTCCGGTCACCGGGCGACTGATGATGTGTCGCACCCTGGCGCTCAGTGACCTTGAACTGGAGATAGACGCCGTTATGGCAGCCGGAGACAACCAGCCTCGCAAGTTCCAGGCAAAGGTGGTGGACGTTCGTTCCATCAGCCACGATGTTTACCGTGTGGAACTGCAACTGCCCCGTCGCCGGGAACTGTCGTTTCACGCCGGCCAGTACCTGTCCGTGAATCTGCCGGATACAGACCCCTGTTATTTTTCCATCGCCAGCAGTCCGTCTGAAGAATTGATTGAGCTGCACATTCAGGCGACACCGGAGTGGGTGTCTGCACAGAAAGTGATTGATGCATTGACCTCTGGCGGAGAGGTGACCGTTGAATTACCCCACGGCCGCGCGTGCCTGGCGTCCGCGCCGGACAAACCGCTGTTGCTGGTTGCCGCCGGAACGGGGTTTGCCCAAATGAAGAGCCTGGTGGATTACCTGCAGAAAACGTCTTACGACAAGCCTGTGAAATTCTACTGGGGCGTTCGCCGCCACGAGGATATGTACCTGCGATCCCTGGCCCAGCAGTGGCAGGAAGAATGGCCGCCCTTTATCTTCCTGCCCGTGGTAGGAGATGACGAAGACAACGAGTGGAGTGGCCACCACGACCAGCTGGTGCGAACCGTGCTGGCGTCGGGCATGGACTGGAGCAACGTGGAAGTTCACGCCAGCGGCTCGCCGACGATGGTCTACACCTTGATGGATGCGTTACTGGAGGTGGGGTTGCCGCAGGAAGCATTTTTCTCCGATGTACTGGAATACGCCCCGAGAGGTTGAGACCCGGGGCCAGCCCCTCAGGCCTTGGGCATCGGCAAATCCGGCAACCCACTATCGTTAACCAATCCCTGCATCAACAGCTTCACACTGTTTTCACCTTCTCCCATGTGAGCATTCAGGCGGCTCAACTCGGCCATGGTTTCGCGGCTGCGGCGTAGCCGAAGGCTCGTTTCGAAATACTCCCGCGCCTTGCCCCAGAGCTCGTTGCGCAAGCTTAGACGGCCGAGTGCCAACAGCAGCTCTGCATTGTTGGGACGATCCTTCAGCCACTGCTCCGCCACCAGCAACTGCTCATCCGGCTTCAGGCCTTTTACGCGACCATACAGATTGACCAGCTCATCACCCCAGTGATTGCGCAGGACTTTCCTCAGCAGGGTTTCAGCCTGGGCTTCGTCGCCCAGATCGGCAAGCAGCCGGGCATACTCGCGAATGGTGTGCTCGTCACGGCGGAGAAACCCTGGCAGCTCATCCCAAAGTTTGGTGAGAGGCTCAAGGGACGCCGAAGGCTCACCCGAGTGGCGGCGGCATTCCTCAGCGGCACGCTGCAGAAGGTTTTGCCAAACCAGGCGTTCCAGGTCGCCCTGTTCTTCGCTCTCCATCAGGTTGCGTTTGCGGATTTCCGGCAACAGGCGGGACAGCTCGCGCCAGTCTTCCAGGCGCACGTAGGTGTTTTTCAGCAACTTGAGTACAAACGGATGGTGGGGCGCCTGCTTGCGCAGCCGCACCAGGGTTGCCAGGGCCTGCTCCAGTCGATTGCCGGCCAGTTGCAGTTGGGCCTGGGTGATACCCACTGCCATGTCGGAGCCCGGGGTGCTCTCAAAGGCCTTGCGCAGCAGTTCGTCAACCGCCTCGTGATCGCCGGATTCAAACGAGGCCTGGGCCGCTGCCAGGTAGTTGATCAGTGGCGTGTCCGCATGCTCTGCTGAAGAAGTGAGCAGCTTGCGGGCACGGGGCCAGTTACCCTCCGCCAGGGCCAGCAGCCCCTGAGTGGTTCGGCGCCGGGCCCGGCGTTCATTGCTGCGGGCCAGCCAGCCGGCGACCATGCCGGTGCCATGGCGCAATCGACGGAACAGGTTGATGGTTAGCACGGAGGCTGCCACCAGCAGTACCAGCAACGCCAGACCAATCCAGAAATTGGTTTCTATCAGATAGTTGCCCAGGCTGATGCGGATGTAGCCAAGGTCGTACTGCAACCCCAGCGCAAGCCCGGTGCCCAGCAGTAAGGCGACCAGGATGATCAGCAAAATGCGGATCATGATGCGTCTCCCTGTTCACCGTTACTGCCATTCTTTTCGGCCTCTCCGTTGTCCAGTCGACCGGCTAGTCGCGCCTTGAGCAATTCCAGCGAGCGGCTGATGTCTGGCAGTTCCGGGTCAACGTTCTTTTGGGAGAGTTCCTCCAGGGTCTGGGAGAGCGCGATGATGCGGGTGTTGCTGCTGTCGTACCAGTCATTGATGGCATTGTTGGCTTTGGTCAGGGAGCGTGAGTAGAGCTGTTGATGGCCGCGAAGTACGGCCAACTCGGCTTCTTCCAGCATCAACTGCAGATTGAGCCGTGCATAGGCGCTTTGCTCCGGAGACAGCAGGGGTTTGACCGGCTCATCGAGCCTGCGGACCACAACCACCTGAGACAGGGTTTGCTTGACCTTGTGCCATCCCTCGGCAACGAGTCCCTGCCCGGAAGCATCGGCTTCCGGGTTCTCGCCGCTACTGACAAACCCTGGGGCGCGATCATGAATCAGTGCACTGTCTGTCAGTTGGTGGATGCTGTCGATGGCCGCTTCCAGTTTCAGGTAGAGCCCGGTGCGGTCGACATCGACAATGCCCTTGAGCGCCAGGATTTCCTTGGCCAGTTGCTGGCGAACCGGGTAAACGCCGATATCGTCTGATTCCGCCAGAACTTCATCACCGGATTCCAGTGCCGCCAAGGCTCCGCGAATGTCCTTCTCGATCATGAGCCTCTGGTTGGCCACTCTCAGCAGATATTCCGCCTCCGCCAGCAGCCAGTCGGTACGAGTACGGTTGCCGGCCTCCAGCAGTTCACGGGCGTTGTGGTCGATCTGCCGTTGCTGGGTCGCGATCAGTTCACGCTGTTCGGATAGCTTGTCTTCCAGCGCTTGCAGGCGACGGCTCTGCTCACTACCGGTCTGGCCGTACATCCGGTCCAGTTGCTCGGTATCGCTTTCCAGGCCGGTGATGGACTGTTGCAGTGCCTGGTAGTTGTTCCATTGTTGCCAGCTCCAAAGGGCCAGGGCAACGGCCAGGGCAAGCGCCAGTAGCGTAATGATCCAGAGGGGCCACAGTTTTTGCCGTGTTTGCTGACGCTTTTCGATCGGGGCAGGCAGTTGTGCGTTTGATTCTGTCACGGGCATCCTTACTTGGTGTTTCCGGAGCCTCCGTCCAGGCTGGCAAGTTGTCCGGCAACTGCAGCCACAATCGAGCTATCGGCAAGGCTTCCTGGTATACACGTTCGCCGGAGGCCGGCCAGACGTGCTTGTTCGGCAATCCGCTCAACGGGGACAACCAGCAAAGTGTTTTCAAGATTATGGCCGGTATTGTCACTGAGTGCGATGAGATTGTTCAATGTTTCTCCCGACAGTGTGACGATGGCCTCGGGGGAAAAGTCGTTCAACATCGCGTTCAGCGTTGCTTTATCATAGTCGGGACAGAAGCGACGATAAAGGGGCAGCACGGTGACGCGCGCACCTCTGCGTTCCAGGGTTTGCGGGATCAGTTCCCGGCCTTCCTCCCCGCGCACGACCAGAACCTTCTCGTGATTTAGTGTGGCGAGCTCCGGCAACTGTAGCAAATCTTCGCTGGTGTGGCCGGTTTCCGGTTGCCGGGTTTCCAGGCCGTAATTGCCCAGCACCGCGGCGGTTCCGGCCCCAACGCCGTACCAGTGGATGCCGGTGGGTGTCTGGGGCCACCACTCGTCCAGCCATTCCAGCAACAGGGCGGCGGCGTAGGGGCTGACGGCAATAACGTGGGCGAACTCGTCCAGGTTGAGGATCAGCGTGCGGGTTGCGGGGTCTTCCGGGAGCGGCTCGCGGGCGATAAGCGGCATGACCCGCGCATCGGCGCCGGCATCGCAAAAGCGCGAGGCCAGTCGGTCGGCTTCCGGTTGTGGCCGGCAGATGAGTATCCGCCGGCCCTTGAGGGGTAGTGAATCAGGTTGGGGTGTGGCCATAGATGTCAGCCAGTACCTTGTCTGCACCCAGTGCGAGTAGATCTTCCGCCAGTTCGCGTCCGAGACGCTCGCCCTCGCTGCGGGGCGCGCGGCCTTCAACGCGGAACACCTGAGTGCCGTCGACGGCACCCACGAGTCCGCGAAGCCAAAGCATGTCATCGTCTTCCAGTAACGCGTAGGCCGCGATGGGGACCTGGCAGCCGCCCTGCAGCCGCCGGTTCAGGGCCCGTTCCGCTTTCACTCGGTCCGAGCTGTCGCGATGATCCAGGGGCTCCAGCATGGCGATCAGTTCGGCATCATCGAGACGGCATTCGATGCCGAGCGCGCCCTGGCCCACGGCAGGCAGGGATATGCTGTCTGGCAGGCAGTAGCGGATACGGTCGTGGAAGCCGAGACGTTTGAGCCCGGAGCTGGCCAGGACGATCGCCTGATAGTCGCCGGCATCCAGTTTTGCCAGACGGGTGTTGACGTTGCCGCGCAAGGTGCGGATTTCCAGGTCGGGCCGATAGGCGCGCAACTGGGCTTCCCGGCGCAGGCTGGCGGTGCCGACAACGGCGCCGTGGGGAAGGGCGTCCACGTTGTCGTAGTCATTGCTGACGAACGCATCGGTGGGGTCTTCCCGCTCACAGATAGCTACCAACCCCAACCCTTCCGGAAACTCCATGGGCACATCTTTCATGGAGTGCACAGCCAGGTCAGCGCTGCCCGCCAGCATGGCCTCTTCCAGTTCCTTGACGAACAGCCCCTTGCCGCCAATCTTGGCCAGTGGCACGTCCAGGATCTTGTCGCCCTGGGTTTTGATCTTGACCAGTTCCACGGTCACGTTGTCGTGGAGCCGTTCCAGTTCAGATTTGATAAATTCCGCCTGCCACAACGCCAGTGCGCTGCTGCGGGTTGCGATGCGAAGGGTTCGTTTTGACATGGTGTTCGTTGCCGGATCTGAAAAATGGTACGCCAAGGGTACTCTTTGTGAGGCGAATTGTGGAGCCGAATGTTGTGGATCCAGGCTACCCGGGGCGATGCTCCTTCAGCCATTGCCTCACAGCGGCGGCGTGTCTCCGACTCACGGGCAGTTGCCCGTGCTGGTCTGTCAGATCAATCAGATTCTGACCATCCCGTTGCTTTAACAGCGCTCGGATATAGCGCACGCCCACCAGCGTGTGTCGGTGAATCCGGAGCAGGTATTGCGAGTAGGTGCTTTCCAGCTCTTTCAGGGTGTAATCGGTGACGGTCTCGCCGCGCAGATGATGAATGGTGACGTATTTCTGGTCGGCTTCGCAGTACAGGATGCCCCGGATATCGATCAGTTCGGTCCCGCGGTGGGTACGGATGGCCAACTGTTCATCCGTGCCCGATTGCTTTTCAGCCAGCGCCTGCAATTGCACCCGGTTGACACGACCGGCCCGATTCAGGGCGTCGGCCAGCGCTTCCCGGCGCACCGGTTTGAGCAGGTAGGCCACCGCGTGTACATCGAAAGCCTGGATGGCGTAATGATCATAAGCGGTACAGAAGATAACGGCCGGAGGTGCCTCCAGTGCAGTCATTCGTCGTGCGGCTTCCATGCCATCGGTCCCCGGCATGCGGATATCGAGCAGCAGTATGTCCGGCGCCAGGCGCGCGGTTTTTTCCAGTGCTTCCTCGCCGTCGCCAGCCTCGTCACAGACATTGTAGCCAGGCAACGCCTCCACCAGTCGGCGTATCCGCTCCCTGGCCAGAGGTTCGTCGTCGGCAATCAGTACGCTGCGGTGATTGTTGTCGCCCATGCTTGCCTACTTGCTCCCTGTTGCCGGTTTTCCGTTGCCACTCGCTTTCTGCCACGGCAATCGGAGAGTGACGGTATATATATCATTCTGGTGGCTGTGTTTCAGCACGGCGGGTTCACCGAACAGGGCGTGCAGCCGGGACTGAATGTTGGCCAGTGCCATTCGGTTGCCTTCGTGGCTACCCTGGTCAGAGTCGGGGCGCGGGTTCTGCACCATCAGGTAGACCGAGGATCCCTTGCGGTAGGCCTCAATTTTTACGGTGCCTCCGTTCGGACGGGGCTGAATGCCGTGATAAATGGCGTTCTCGACCAGTGGCTGAACGGTCAGGGGTGGGATGGCCTGTTGATCCAGCCCGTCCTCGATATGCCATTCCAGTGTCAGCCGGTCTTCCAGACGCAGCTTTTCAATGGCCAGGTAGCGTTTGCACAGGTCCAGTTCGGCGCTCAGAGGAATCAGGCGGTCACCGGTGCGCAGGCTGGCGCGGAACAGTTCGGACAGATCCAGCACGGCGTCTTCAGCCCGTTCCGGGTTTACGACGATCAGGCTGGCAATGGTGTTCATACTGTTGAACAGGAAGTGTGGATGGATTCGTGCCTGCAGCGCTGTCAGCCGGGCCTGCATTTCTGATTCCCGTTGTTGTTGCCACTGGAACTGCATATAGAAGTACCGCAACACCATCAGTGTGATCAACAGTGCCAGCAGCAGTTTCTTGGCAACGCCCTGCCAGGCTTCCAGGCCGGGTTGCGGGTGGAGCACGCTGTCGGCGAAGAGGCTGAAAGCCAGCACATCCAGCATCACGATGGCGACAATCACCGTTGTGGCACGAGTAACCGTCAGCCGTGAGAGCCAGCGCCGCATGAGGCAGATCAGCGCAGCGCTGGTCAGCACCGTCCATTGCACGAACAGGGACAGCAGGCCGAAGTAGTTCCAGTCAATCCAGTGGCTTTCAGCCTGAACGATGGACAGTACCAGCACCAGCAATTCACTGGTGACCACTAGCAGGAAAACGGCCCTGACCCGGCACAGGTCCGGCACATAGAAATCGGCGTCGCTGTCCGCGACTGCCTGGGCTGGGCGTTCCCTGTTGTGTCTTGCGGCCATTGGACCTGTTCCTGATTCTTGTTCCTGATTAGGGGAGGGCAACTGAGTGCCACGGAATGCTATAATCCCGCGATATTCCATTTACCCATTCCCGCAGAATGATGCCGGGCTGTCAGCAGGAAAGATAGACCATGACGGATCAGAACAAGAGCGCCGAGAAACCCTGGGGCGGTCGTTTCACCGAACCCACCGATGCCTTTGTGGAGCGTTTCACCGCATCCGTAGGCTTTGACCAGCGCCTATACCATCACGATATTACCGGGTCCATTGCCCATGCCACCATGCTGGCGGAAGTGGGTGTGCTGACTGTGGAAGAGCGTGACACTATTATTGACGGCCTGAAAGCCGTCAAGGCGGACATTGAGGCCGGCACCTTTGAGTGGTCGGTCAGTCTGGAAGACGTGCACATGAACATTGAAGCGCGACTGACGGATCGGATTGGCATCACGGGCAAGAAGTTGCACACCGGTCGCAGCCGCAACGATCAGGTGGCCACAGATATTCGCCTCTACCTGCGCGACGAAATCGACGTCATCGCCGAAGAGCTTCGGCGCCTGCAAGCCGGCCTGCTGGATCTGGCCGAGCGCGAAGCCGAGACTATCATGCCGGGATTTACCCACCTGCAGACCGCTCAGCCGGTTACCTTCGGTCATCACCTGCTGGCCTGGTACGAAATGCTGGTGCGGGATGCCGAGCGCCTGCAGGACTGCCGCAAGCGTGTGAATGTGATGCCCTTGGGTGCTGCGGCGCTGGCGGGCACAACCTATCCGATTGATCGCGGCATCACTGCAAAACTGCTGGGCTTTGATCGGGCCAGTGAGAATTCCCTGGATTCCGTGAGTGACCGGGATTTTGCCATCGAATTCTGCAGCTTTGCCGCCCTGTTGATGACCCACCTGTCGCGCTTCAGCGAAGAACTGGTGTTGTGGACCTCTGCCCAGTTTGATTTCATCGACCTGCCGGACCGTTTCTGCACCGGGTCGTCGATCATGCCCCAGAAGAAAAATCCGGACGTGCCCGAACTGGTACGTGGCAAGACCGGCCGGGTGAACGGCCACCTGATCAGTTTGCTGACCCTGATGAAGAGCCAGCCGCTGGCCTATAACAAGGACAATCAGGAGGACAAGGAGCCGTTGTTCGATACCGTGGACACCGTGAAAGGCTGCCTCAAGGCTTACGCGGATATGATCCCGGCCATCGAAGCGCGGGCCGACAACATGCGCGTGGCGGCCAAGCGGGGATTCTCCACCGCAACTGATCTGGCGGACTATCTGGTCAAGAAGGGCGTGGCTTTCCGCGATGCCCATGAAATTGTGGGCAAAGCGGTTGCGTTTGGCGTTGCCGAAGGGCGTGACCTCTCGGAGATGACCACGGAAGAACTCACCCGCTTCTCCGACGTCATCGGCGAAGACGTGTTCGATGTGCTGACGCTGGAAGGCTCCGTGCAGGCGCGTGATCACCTTGGCGGCACTGCGCCGAAGCAGGTGCGCGCTGCAGTCGCACGCGCGCGCCAGGCACTCTAGCTAGCCGCCGATCTTCCCCGTGGTCAGGGTAACCTCCACCGGTTTCAGCTCCTCCAGTGGGCGTGGCCGGTAGAGGCGGAAGCCCTGGCCGTAGTGAATTCCAAGGGTTCGTACCTTTCGGAGGGTGTCGTCGTTCTCAATGAAGGTGGCGACCGTCACCTTGCCCGAGGCTTCCGCTATTTTATGAAGCGCCTCTACCATTACCTGCTGCACTGGATCGTCGTTCAGGTGCTGCATGATCTTGTGGTCCAGCTTGATGATGTCCACCGGCAGCTTTGCCGCCAGGCCATAACTTTCCACCGACGCTCCCGCACCATCCAGCGCTACCCGGCAGCCAATGCGGTGCAGGCTGTCGCACAGCACCGCGACATCGTCCGGGTATTGGGTGGCGTGGGCTTCCCTTATCTCCAGGCAGAAGCATTCCGGGGCAAAGGGTGATCCTTTCAGTGCGGCTTCCATAAAGTCCGCAAACGAGTCATCCAGTACGCTCGCCAGGGACAGGTTGAAGCCGCAGTACTTGAGGCGCGGCTCCAGCAGACGGTGCTGTTCGAGCCAGGCCAGGGTCTGACGGATCACCTGGCGATCCAGGCGCTTGGCCAGGTCAAATCGTTCGGCAACGGGCAGGAAAGCGTCCGGGGTCAGGGGAGGGCTGTCAGGCGTCTCACCGGGAATCCGGGTCAGTATTTCGATGTGGTCGCCCCAGGTAACGCTGGCCACGGGGCGCAGCGATTGGTATTCAAGCTTCAGGTGGCCACTGTCGAGTGCCTGCTGGATTTGTGCCAGCACCTCGTTGGCCGTGCCCTCGTCCAGCGACAGGGACATGGCCCGGGCGGCATGAATCCGGTTGCGACCGGACGTTTTTGCGGTGTGGCACAGGTCAGCCGCCTGGGTCAGCAGTTGTTCGGAATCGGTGGGCGCGTCGTCGTCCAGAAACAGCAGGCCGCCACTGGCCGTTGTCTGTAACTGCTTGTCCTGCCAGTGGAACACGAAGCCGCCGATCAGCTCGAGAATGCTGTCGGCAATCTTGCGGGCGCGCGCTTCGGGGCAGTTTTCGATCAGCAGGGCGAAGGTGTCGCCGGCCAGTCGTGCCAGCGCATCCCGCTGTCGGATCTTGACCCCGAGATTGCCGGCCAGCTCACGCAGGTAACGGTCGCAGGTGCCGCTGCCGGCGATGTCGTTGAAGTGGTCAAACCCATCCAGGTCGAGATAGAGCAGGCTGTCACTGCTCTCCCGCCGTGGCTTCTGCTCCAGTGTTCGTTGCAGGCGGCCCAGGAAGGCTTTGCGGTTCATCAGGCCGGTGACCGGATCATGCTGGACGCGGTATTCGCTGCTGGAGGAGTTCTGCAGGCGGTCGCTGATGTCCCGGGCCACATGAACGGCGCCAATCACGTCGCCCTGGTCATTGGTCAGGCGTTGATAGTGGATCTCGTACAGGGGCAGCTCCCGGTGTTGCTGCGCCATGGGCATTTCCACCACGAAACTGTCGCGTTCGAAGGCGCGGTGCCAGAGTCGCTCGATAAGCCGTCGTTCGTTGGGGAAGCCCTGCAATGCGGCGCTCAGGTTGCTTCCGGATTCCGGCCGGAGGCCGAAGGTAATCTCGAACTGGCGACTGAAGGCACGGTTGAAATGCAACAGGTTTAGCTGGCGATCAACGGCGACCACCAGGTCGTTGGTGGCGTTGATCGTGGCGCCCAGCATTTGCTCCGCCTGCTGGCGGGCGAGGGTATGATTGCGCTCAGGCGTGTGGTCAACCAGCGTTCCTCCCAGTCGCTGTATCCGTTCGCCGGCTTTCAGGGCCCGGCCAGTCAACGTCACTTGGCGAACGTTCTGTCGCGCGGTTATCAGATCCAGCGTCAGGGAGAAGGGCTGCCCGGTGCGGATGCAGCGACGGAACAGGGCGCGTATCCTGCCCTGGCTGGACTGGCAGTAGAAAAGTGCCTGTTCGGGCGTGATTTCGCTGCCGGGTCTTAATTCCAGCAAATGATACATGCCGTCCGTCCAGATCAACTCATTGCTGTGGAGGTCCAGCTCCCAGATACCAACGCCGGCGGAAGTTTCAGTCAGCCGAATCAGGCGGTGGTCGATGGGGGAATGATCCCGCTGGCTTATAAATGCGCTGGCGGCCTGGTCGGAATCGCGAATGTCCATGCGCAGGCTGAGACCCGCTGTGAAGAAAAAGCCTTCCTTGTGGCGGAAGGTGATCAGTATCGACTCGCCATTTTCAATTCGGTGGCGATGGGCCGGTGCAAAGGGATCGTCCTGGCGTGCGGCCAGGATGCACTGAACCTTGCGACCCTCCAGTTCGCTGGCGTCGTAGCCCAGCACTGCCTCGGCGTGATGATCAGCGAACAGGATGACGCCGTCGTCGTTGATGCGGATCAGGGTTCGACGTTCGGCACCCTGGGGGGTGTCGGAACGGTCTCGACGGATAAAGAATTCTTTCACGACGGAAAAGCCTCAGCCAAGTTGTGGCAGGAGCGTGCTAATGTTCTCCCGCTTTTATTTTTTTGCCGATTTTGCCACGATTCGGTCATCATACTGATAATGGTATCGGAAAGAACCTCTCCCGCGGAGTCGCCTTGACCATCCAAACCGCTCCTATTGCCCTGGACTTTGATGAGGGTATAGACCGAAAAACGCTGCGCCGGCTGCGGGACCGGTTCATGGCTGTCAACCGGGAGCGCTGGGATCGTGCCCATTCGGCCCTGACCTATCGGCAACAGGCTGTTCTGGAAGTGTTGCCACTGGTTTTCCATCTAAATCACCCGTCTTTGCCCGGCTATCTCGACAGCGACTGCCCTTACGGACTGAGCCACTATCGGCCCCCTGAGTCCACGCTGAACGCTGCCCGGCGCCTGGCAAGAACCTTTTCACTCAAGGACGAGGGGCGCAGAAAGCCAGACCTGGAAGCCCTCTTCCTGATGGGCAGCCCCGGGACCCTGGGCCATTCGGTGGCCAGTGATCTGGATATCTGGCTGTGTCATCGCCCGGATCTCTCGGAGCGGGGCGTGCGTTGCCTGGAACGTAAGGCTCAAAGTCTGTCCATCTGGGCCGAAAGCCTGGGGGTTGAGCTTCATGTGTTTGTGTTTTCCGCCGCTGACTGGCGTGCCGGAAGGCAGCGAGCGGAAGTGACCGGGGAAAACTGCGGCAGTTCACAGCACTATTTGCTGCTGGACGAATTCTACCGCACGAGCATTCATCTTGGCGGCCGTTATCCATTGTGGTGGCTGGTCCCCGTGGAGGATGAGCGACGCTATGACGAGTGCGCCCGGCAGCTGATTGACTGCCGTTTTATCCGGGGTGATGAGTACATTGATTTCGGCCCCGTGTCCTCGATACCGCAGGAAGAGTTTCTGGGGGCTGGAGTCTGGCAGTTGTACAAAGGCATCGACATGCCCTGGAAGTCGATCCTCAAGCTGCTGCTGATCGAGTGTTATGCCCGTAGTAATGAGAGCCAAGAGAGCGATGAGAAACCACTGCTGTCCCGGGTCTTCAAGGCGGCGGTGTATTCCGGTGAAACCAACCCTGACCGGCTCGATCCCTACGTACTGCTTTACGAACGCCTTGAGCAGTGGCTGTTTGAAGAAGATGCCCCCCAACGCCTGGTCCTGGTGCGTCAGAGCCTTTATCTCAAAGCAGGCCTGCCGCTTACCCGTTCGGCACAGACCCTCTCAGGCTGGAGAGCCAGGCTGTTGCAGGCCCTGGTGGACTCCTGGGGCTGGTCGGCTGCTGAGTTGAAAAACCTGGACAACCGGATCCGCTGGCGCGCAGAGGACGTGGTCACCCTTCGGCGGGCCGTGGTGGCCGAGTTAACCCACAGCTACCGGCTGTTGTCTCGGCTGGCTCGGGATCATGGCACCCGTGCGGCAATCACCAGCAATGACATGAACCTGCTGGGGCGTAAGTTGTATGCGGCGTTTCAGCGTAAGGCCGGGAAGGTAGAGCAGATCAACCCCGGGCTAGCCCCCTCCCTGGCAGAAGAGAATCTTGCGTTCCATCACCAGTCGGAACAGGGTGGTTCGGCTGGTCACGACGGCTGGTTGCTATACCGTGATCTTGAGGACCCGTCAGATGCGCTCTGGCAACCGGTCATACGCCGTTCGGGCAATCTCAGTGAACTGTTGGTGTGGGGCTATTACAACGGCTTGCTGACCCGGGCCACACGGTTGAATGTGCGAGCCGGCAGCAGCATTGCCTCGGTGGCGGAACTGCGGGAAATGCTGGATGCACTTGGTGCGTTCCTGCCATTCCCGGTGGAGCCGGCTGGCCGGGAGGCGCTTTCCCGGGGTGTGCACCCGCTGCGCAACCTGCTGTTTGTCAATGTCGGGGTCGACCCTCAGGCCTATCTGACCGAGCGGGGCTTGCACAAGCTTAGCGCCCGTCACGATTCACTGGGCTTCAGCGGTGGACGGGAAAACCTGGTGAATACCATTGACCAGGTCACCTTCAATAGCTGGCACGAGGTGAGTTTGCAGCACTACGCCGCCGGAGACACGCTGGTGCAGTGCCTCAAAAACGTGCTGGCATCAGTCGCCAACGCTCCGGACCGGTTGCCGGATATCATGGTTCATAGCCACAGCACAGGCCACGGAGCCGCCATAGCCCGGCGCGTACGCGAGCTGTTCATGGACGTGATGCGTTATTTCTTCGCCGGCGGTGTCGGCCCTCATCCCCTGCGTTACGTCATCGAGATGGATCGGCGATACTTCCTGCTTCAATTCAGTGGCGCTGAGCCCGGATTCGTGGCCTTGGACAGCAACGAAGCGCTGATGGCGTATCTGTCCAAACCGCAGGAATCCTACGTGCCAGTGGTGTTTGACCAATACGCCTTGCTGGATGACCTGCCATTACGCGCCGTGTGCCATGCCAGCGAGCCGGATAACATTCAGGTGTTCTACCGCGTCACAGGAGAGACCGCGAAGGTGTGGGTCGTGGATGAACTGGGATCGGTGTTCTGCTGGCAGCAGGGTTACACCAATCGTCGCTTCCTGCTGGTGCCCTTGCTGCGATTCCTAGAGAACCTGATCGAACGCCGGCAGTTGCGACAACTGGACGCCGTGACCGATGTTGCAGGTGTTCAGTGCTATGAGATGGTGCTTCGCGACAGTCAGTGGCGTGCGGAGAGGCGGCCGGACGCCGACAGCAACGTGCGCCTGCCCGGGCTGGATGTACAGGCCATCGGTATTCAGGAGGGTGACTCTCAGGTGCGTTTCGATATTTTCTGTGGCGACCAGGAATTTACCGTCCAGGAGTATGGAGACCAGCTGATACCCGCGGTGGCCCACTATATTCGCTCGCTCCGCCAAAGTGACGAGCGCTACCCGGTCTACCTGACGGATGTTCACCTACCCCATGACCTGGATCCACAGATATACCAGCAGCATATCCAGACCATCCAGTATCTCTACTACCGTACCGAGTTGGAAGATTTGCTGAACCGGCATCTGTAGTATCCGGAATCGTGGGTGGTAGCATCTCGCCGGGCGCGGCCTCACTCAGGTATACTGCGTGCATACAGACAACGGGGGCAGCTACCCATGAAGCCAGGACAGACACTTACGTTCCTGCTGGTGATGGTCGTGTTTCTGGTTGGGTGTGGCCAGAAGGGGCCGTTGTATCGTCAGGCACCTGCCAGTGACGATGCCGCAACCGAGCAGGCCGCACCCAGTCAGAAATCCAGCGAACACGACAGCAGCGAACCGGCTGAAGACCACTAGGTTCGGCAGGCTGCCCCGATAACAGGCTCAGGAAATCCATGGATCACTTCAATTACCGCAGCGGTGAATTGTTCGCTGAGAACGTGGCGGTTGAGGACATTGCCCGGCGTTTTGGTACGCCAGCCTATGTCTATTCCCGCGCCACCCTCGAGCGCCATTACCGCGCCTATGATGATGCGCTTGCCGGTCGGCCACACCTGGTGTGCTACGCCGTCAAGGCCAACAGTAATATCGCCGTGCTGAACGTGTTGGCAAGGCTCGGCGCCGGTTTTGATATTGTGTCTGCCGGAGAACTGGAGCGGGTGATCCGTGCTGGCGGGGATCCTGCGAAAACCGTCTTTTCCGGGGTCGGCAAACAGCGCTGGGAAATGCGCCGCGCCCTCGAGGCCGGTGTTCGCTGTTTCAATGTGGAGTCCGACACCGAACTGGATCGCCTGAACGAAGTGGCGGGTGAGCTCGGTGTCAGGGCGCCGGTTTCCCTGCGTGTGAATCCGGACGTGGACGCCGGTACCCACCCCTATATTTCCACGGGGCTGAAAGAGAACAAGTTCGGCATCGACATTGCGGAAGCTCCGGCCGTCTATGAGCGTGCCGCTGCCATGCCAAACCTGGACATACAAGGTGTGGATTGTCACATCGGCTCGCAGCTCACGTCGGTGTCACCTTTCCTCGATGCGCTGGACCGTGTGTTGGAACTGATCGATGCCCTGGCGCAAAAGAATATTAATATCCGGCATCTGGACATGGGCGGTGGCCTGGGGGTCACCTACGATCAGGAGCAGCCGCCGCAACCGTCGGATTATGTGACCGCGCTGGCGGAACGCCTGGGCGATCGGTCGCTGGAGCTGATCATGGAGCCGGGGCGGTCCATTGCCGCCAACGCCGGCATCTTGCTGACGCGGGTGGAATTCCTCAAGTGCACTGAACATCGCAACTTCGCCATCATAGATGCGGCAATGAACGACCTGATTCGTCCCGCGCTCTACAGCGCGTGGCAATCCATTGTCCCGGTAACGCCCCGCAACGACGGTGACGAGAAAGCGTGGGACCTGGTTGGGCCGGTGTGTGAGACCGGTGATTTCCTCGGCAAGGATCGCAAGCTGAGACTCCAGGCGGGCGATTTGCTGGCGGTTCGGTCCGCCGGGGCCTATGGTTTTGTGATGAGCTCCAACTACAACACCCGTAACCGTCCACCGGAACTGATGGTTGATGGTGAACAGGTGCACATTGTGCGTCGGCGGGAAACCCTGGAAGAACAGCTTGGCCCAGAAAGCTGTTTGCCGGAATGAGTGGAGAGGCGGAGATGAGTCAGTCCCGGCGCAATCAGGGCCCAATGCTTAACTTCACCAAGATGCACGGTCTTGGGAACGACTTCATGGTGGTGGACGCCATCAGCCAGCCCTTTCGCCTGCGCCCGGAGATGATCCGCGAACTGGCCGACCGGAATTTTGGCATTGGCTTTGATCAGTTGCTGGTGGTTGAACCCCCGGGGCTTCCCGATGTGGACTTCCGCTACCGGATATTCAACAGCGATGGCTCGGAAGTCGAGCAGTGCGGCAACGGGGCCCGCTGTTTTGCCCGCTTTGTCCGCGACCAGCGCCTGACCAACAAGAAGGTGATCCGGGTTCAGACCGCCAAGGGCGTTATCGAATTGAGAGTCGGACGTGCAGGCATGGTCACCGTCGATATGGGGGTGCCGGAACTCAATCCTCCGGCCATCCCGTTCGCTGCCGACCGCCGCAAGGACGTGTACACGGTGGAACTCGGCGGTGATACCGTGGAACTCAGTGCCGTCTCCATGGGCAATCCCCATGGGGTGCTATTGGTGGATGACGTGGATGCCGCCCCGGTAGGCGAGTTTGGCCCCAGGCTTGAGAGCCATCCGCGGTTCCCGGCGCGGGCCAACATCGGGTTCCTGCAGATTATTGACCGGACCCGCGTTCGCCTGAGGGTGTTCGAGCGTGGTTCCGGCGAAACCATGGCCTGCGGCAGTGGCGCCTGTGCGGCGGTGGTCGCCGGCTGCCTGCGAGGGCTGCTGGACAGCCGGGTGGACGTCGAGCTGAAAGGCGGGCGCCTGGTCATCGAATGGCAGGGTGAGGGGGCCCCTGTTATGATGGAAGGCCCGACGGCCAGCGTTTTCGAGGGTCAGCTTCGCCTGCCGGCAGACCAGCCCCCGAAACGACGTAAGAGCACGCGGCACAGCGATGCAAAATCAGGTACCAACCGACAGAACAATCGCCATCGCCAGCCGGCCACATCAAGGCCCTGACCATCAGGAGAGCAGCATGACAGAACAAACGGCCCACAAGAAGGCCGAAGGGCTCACCCGGGAAGCCGTCGCAGATTATCTGCGGAATAACCCCGATTTCTTTATTGATCAGGACGAGCTCCTGCGCAGCCTGACCCTGCCCCACGACAGCGGCCGGGCGATCTCGCTGGTAGAGCGCCAGGTGCACCTGTTTCGCGAACAGCGCGACACCTTGCGTCGCGAGTTGGTAGAGCTGGTGTCCATTGCACGCCACAACGACCGTCTGTTCGAAAAGAGCAAGCGCCTGCTGATGCAGGTGATCGAGGCCCGCAACCTGAATGATATGGCCGCCGCGATTGATGACAGTATCCGTGGTGATTTCGGTCTGGACGCGGCCTCGGTGATTCTCTTCACCGACAGCGAGTTGCCGGCAGCGGCGCAAGGCGCCCTACACGTGGTGTCGCCGGATGAGGCGAAAGCGCGCCTGGGTGGCTTGCTGGAAGGGGATCGCGCCGTTTGTGGCCAGTTCCGTGAGAGCGAGCGCAGTTTCCTGTTCCCGGACCGGGAGGAACCCATTGCCTCCGTGGCGTTAGTGCCACTGCGTAACAACGAATTGGTCGGGGTGTTTGCCGTGGGTAGTTGCGAACCCGGGTACTTCGACCAGAGTATGGGATCACTCTTCCTGACCTACATCAGCGACACCCTGAGCCGTCTGTTGCCGCCTATCCTGCAAAGGCATGCCGCCACGTTGCCTGTCACCGATGTGGTCGCGGAGTCCCGCTGACCATGTCGCTGGCTGACGAGGAAACCGGCCCGGCTGCCGCACTGGCAGAGCCTGTGGCCGCGTTCCTGCGTTATCTGGCGTCGGAGAAGCGACACTCACCACGCACCTGCGGCAGTTATCGCGATGACCTGAACCGCTTTGCTGCGTGGGTTGAGCATCTACCGTCACCGGCCTGGCGATCGGTCACCAGCCACGACTTGCGACGATACGTTGCCCAGCTCAGCCGTGAAGGTTTGGGCGGTCGGAGTATTGCCCGTCACCTGTCTGCCATCCGCCGGTTCTACGAATACCTGTTACGGGAACACCTGGCTGTCGACAATCCGGCGTTGGACATCCGGGCTCCGAAGTCCGGTAGGCGTCTACCGAAGGTGGCGGACGTGGACCAGCTCAATCACCTGCTGGACGCAACGCCCGATGATCCGCTGGAAATTCGCGACCTGAGCATGTTCGAGCTGATGTATTCCTCAGGGCTGCGGTTGTCGGAACTGGCGGGGCTGGATCTCCAATCCGTAGACGTCCGAGGTGGGGAGGTCAGGGTGCTGGGTAAGGGGCGCAAGGAACGCCTCCTGCCGGTTGGGCGAAGGGCGTTGGAGGCACTGGCTCGGTGGCTTGACGTGCGCGGAGCGATGGCGCCAGACGGAGAGAATGCCCTGTATGTGAGCCGGCGAGGTGATCGGCTCAGTACTCGCAGTATCCAGTCCCGCCTCAGCCGGTGGGGAATGTCGAAAGGGGCGGACCAAAGACTGCATCCCCACCTGCTTCGGCATTCCTTCGCCAGCCATATGCTGGAGTCCAGTGGTGACCTGCGAGCGGTGCAGGAGTTGCTGGGCCATGCGGACATCGCGACGACCCAGGTCTATACTCATCTGGATTTCCAGCATCTGGCAAAGGTCTACGATCAGAGCCATCCCAGGGCTCGCCGTCGCGGTAACAGGCGGGAAACGGAGCATCGTTGAGGCATCAGTCACGGAACAGGCGTCCAGTAAAAGGGCCAGGAGCGCTAAATGTCATCGGACCCATCCTGGAAGGATAAGTACCTCCAGGCACTTGAATCTTCAGAACAGCGTGAATCGCATTGGGAAGCTGAAAGGAACCTGCTTCAGCGTATGCTGGTGCGTACCAGTCTGGCGTCCGAAGGACAGACTGCGGAGCTGGACCGTTTGCTGGAACGGGTTCGTGACGAGTTACGAAAGCCCCCTCTCAACGCAGACAGCTGGCGGGATTTGCAGGAGAGAATTGACCGTCAGGTGGCGGCCCTGGACGACCGCAAGTCTGAATCCACGGACCGGCTGAGAACCACATTCGAGCAGTTGCTGTCGGAACTGCGCTCCCATCCTATGTTCAAATCCGGCAAGGACCGTATTCGAGACCTGGAGAAGCGACTCCGGAAACCGGAAACCCTTCAGCTCGATGCGACCGGATGGTTGGTCGATCTGGCATTGGTGTTGGAAACTGGGCTGGGCAGCGGTGACGGGCAGGATCGCAAACGAAGTCGGTTTGGCCGGCTGTTTGGTGGCCGGGGAAGCCAGGAGCCGTCCGACCAGCCGATGTTGGCGGAAGCCGCCGAGAACGCGCTGGCTTCGCCTGCCGTTGAACTGGCGATGCCTGGCACAGAAGACAGCGAACGCCTGAAGATTGCACGGCGGGTTGGTGAACTGCTGGGGCATATGCTGGATCAGGTGACACTGGAGGCAGCGTCGGAGGCAAGAGCCCGACGGCTACAGGAATCGCTGTTGAGCAGCGATAACTGGGATGAGCTGCGGGAGGGGCTGAGCAGCGTGGCGGAACTGGTAATCGCCGCGGTTACCCGGGGGCAAAGGGAGTTTGAGGCCTTCCTTCGGCGTCTCGATGAACGGCTGGACGCGTTGCGCCAGTGTTTTACCGAGCAGGCGAATGCCCAGGCCGGGCGACTGGATGCCTCGCAGGAATTGGATCGCGATATCCGCCAGGAGCTATGGTCGTTCGGCCAGCAAGTGGAAAGCAGCGTTGACTTCGACGGGCTGAAAGACTCAGTGAGCCAGCACCTCGAGACGATCAGTGGGGCTGTCGAGCGGTTTCGGGAGCAGGAGTCCGAGCGCGAGCGCAACCTGTCGCTGCAACTGGAGCTCATGCAGGAAAAACTGGTGACGATGGAGGCTCAGTCGGAACAGGTCCGGGAAAAACTCCGGGAGGAACGCGAAAAAGCCCTTACCGATGTCCTGACCCAATTACCCAACCGGGAAGCCTGGCAGGAGCGACTGTCGTTCGAGTATCAGCGCTGGCAGCGTTATCGTCATTCACTGTCGGTCTGTGTGCTTGATATTGATTTTTTCAAGCGTGTGAACGATTCCTATGGCCACAAGGCGGGTGATCGCGTGTTGCAACTGGTTGCCCGTGCCCTCCGTGAGCGGCTGAGGGCAACCGACTTCATCGCCCGTTTTGGCGGGGAAGAGTTCGTGATCCTGTTGCCGGAAACCAATGTGGACAACGCCCGGTCGGTATTGGATAGCATGCGCGGGCATATCGCGGAGCTGCCGTTCCATTTCCGGGGAGAACCGGTGTCGGTGACGTTTTCGGCAGGGCTGGCGGAATTTGATGGGGACGATGACGAGGACGATGTGTTCGACCGGGCCGACAAGGCTCTGTACCTCGCCAAGGACTCCGGCCGCGACCAGGTGCTTATTGCAGGGCGTGATGTCTGATTCAGTGCCGCATCAGGGCATCGAGCTCATCGATAATTTCCGCCCAGTCTGAGTCGTCCTCGAGGCCCTCTTCGAGGAAGTGTGACTGGCTTTCCGACCAGAAAGGGGCATCCTGCAACGCAATTTCCGGGGGCAGTGGCGAGTGCTGGGCGATAAAACTCTCAATGCTGACGCTGTCGGATGGCATACCGAGTTGTTCAAAAAGCGTGCTGAAATCGTGTTTGCTGGTATCCATGGTTGTGGTTCTCCCCAAGGTTGCCGGTGCTTTAAAACGCTGTGGGCACGATCAGAGTAGATCGGGTAACCCGCTGAATGCAATCGGAAGAATTTACGGGTATGGTTCCCTGAACTGTAGCCGAACCGGTGAGGATATCCAGTGAGGTCCGTTTTTCATTTTGTGCTGTTGCTGACCGCTATTCTGGTGCCCGGCGTGCCCGCTGCTGAGCCGCCGCAACCCTCTCCGGCGCCGGTGCTGGGTAGCGAGGATCTGCGCTGGCTGGCGGAGAGAGAATCGTTCCGGGTCGGGGTGCGAAGTGGTCAGGTGCCGCTGGTGTTTGATACCGGCGAGGGAGAGCTGGCGGGCATCTTCATTGATTACCTCAATCGGCTGTCAGAGAAGCTTGGTGTGCCTATTGAGCCGGTGTCGGCTCCGGAAGAACAACTCGGTGAATGGTTGCAGGATGGGACCCTGGATGCCCGGTTGAGTACCCATCTGGCCCATCGTTCCCCTCCTTCCAATGTAGTGCTTTCCTCGCCGCTGATGAGTTTGACCTATGGCATATTCGTTGGTGCCGATGATGCAGGCATTCGCACGCTCTCGGACCTTGAGGACGCGAACATTGCCCTGATCACCAACGATCCCAACCAGTTCGCATTGCTTGACCCTGTCGATAGCTTTTCACCCGTGCCGGTTTCCAGTATCAGCGAAGCCGTTGGCAGGGTGTTGTCAGGACAGGCGGATGCGTTTCTGGGCCCGGTTCCGGTGGTGTCGGACTATCTGCAGTCTGCCATGGTCAATGGGGTTGGGGTGGCCACGCTGCTGAACCAGCAATCGGTCGACGTGGTGCTGGAAATGGCAGCGGAGAGTCACCAGGAGAATGACCAGGAGCGCGACCAGTTGTATCGGGTGCTCAACCAGGCAGTTCTGGCGATTGACCACGGTGAGCACCGGTCGATCCGCCAGTCGTGGTTGCAGACCGAGTTGCCGGAACTGGATCCCTCCGCCATTTCCCTGTCGGTTGACGAGAGGGCATTTCTCAATCAAAACCCGAATCTTCGAGTGGCCTTCCGGCCGGATTGGCCGCCGTTCGAGTATACCCAGAATGGTCAGTCTGCCGGGCTCGTGCCGGATCTGGTCAAACGCCTGGAAGAACAACTGAACATTCGCTTCAGCCGTCAGGTGATGGACAACAGCGCCGATGAGGAAAACGCTTTGCGTTCGGGGGAGGTGGATATACTGCCCGCAATGTCCCGAACCCCAAGGGTCGAGGAATCTTTCCTGTTCAGCCGTGCCTATTTGACCGTTCCCATTGCCCTTGCCATCCGTGACGACGGTCGCTTTATCGGCGAATTGAGGGAGCTGAGAGACGAAAAGGTGGGTGTGGTTAACCGCCAGGCGGGGCATGACTACCTATTGATCAACCACCCCAATCTCGATCTGTATCCGATGACGTCCATCGAGGAAGGGCTGCTGGCCCTGTCCAACGGCGACCTCGACGTCATGGTGACTCATATTCCGGCAGTCAGCTATACCGTTGCCCGCCTGGGGTTGTCCAACCTTCGGATAACAAGCATCACGCCTTACCAGTATGAGCTAAGGTTCGCCGTCAGTAAGGAGCGGCCTGAATTACAGCGCATCCTCAATAAAGCGCTGGGCAGTCTGGATGCCACCGAGACCGAGTCGATCTACAATCGCTGGATCCACCTGGATATCGAACAGGAAACGGACTACACCGTGGTGCGTCGTATTGTGCTTATCGCCCTCGTGGTGGTACTGATCTTCCTGTACTGGAACCGTAAACTGTCGCGGGAGGTAGACGAGCGAATCCGATCTGAAAACGCACTACGCCGCAGCGAAGACGAGCTTCGGGCGGCCAAACTGGAGGCGGAGCGCCTGGCGCGGGAAGCTGAGGCGGCCAGCCTGACGAAAAGCGAATTCCTCGCCAATATGTCCCATGAGATCCGCACGCCGATGAACGCGGTGATTGGCTACAGCGACTTGCTCAGTAATACCGTCAAGGATCCCCAGCAACGCAATTACCTGGATGCCATTCGCGCGGGCAGCCGCAGCCTGTTGATGCTGATCAACGACATCCTGGATCTGTCCCGCATCGAAGCAGGAAAAATGCGGCTGGAGTATTCGGCGGTATCGGTGCGACGGCTGCTCAGTGACGTACGCCACATATTCGACCTGCGCGCCACCGAGCAGGGTATCTCGTTGGAAGTCAGCGTTGATTCCAAGATGCCGGCGGCAATGATGCTGGATGAAACGCGACTGAGGCAGGTGCTTTTCAATCTTGTTGGCAATGCCATCAAGTTTACCCATGAAGGTGGTGTGACAGTCCGTGCCACGGCCACACCGCGAAAGTCATCGGAGAAGCCGGTCGAGGAGGCGGACAGTGAGGCTGATCGTCGCTGCTTTTACCGTTTGGTTGTGACAGTGTCTGATACCGGCATCGGTATTCCTCCTGACCAGCAGGAGCAGATCTTTGACGCCTTTGAACAGCAGGAAGGGCAGAACACGCGGCGTTATGGGGGTACGGGGCTGGGCCTGGCCATCAGCCGCAAGCTGGTGCGGATGATGGGTGGTGAACTACAGGTTGAAAGTGAGCCCGGGTCGGGCTCCACCTTTACGGTCAAGCTTCCTCGGGTTGAGGCAACGGGCGCCCAGGCCGAAGACGATGGCACACCCGAGGAATCGGAGCGTCTGCTGGCCCAGACACTCAGTATGCAGGAACGCGGATGGCTGCAGGAACAGCTTGCACGAGATTTTGGCGACGAGTGGGAGACGGTGCGGGAAAGCGGCGATCCGGAACAGATGAAGGATTTTGCCAACCGGGTGCTGGTATGGGGTAAGCGGTTCCGTTCGCCCTCGGTTACACGATATGGAGAGAAACTGCTGGCGGACGTGGAGGCGTTTAATCTGGATTCCGTGAACAGTGCTCTCGAATCCTTTCCGCGCCTTCTGGGACGGGATCAGTGACTGGAACGTGTCAGAGGCAGTCGAACTGCGACTTGCGGTCAAAGGCGACGGCGACCGTGTCGTAGCCCGAGTCGGACAGCGAACGAATCAGCTCGCGATCTTTCAGCAGAGCCATGCAGACCCGGTGTACGTTGGCCTGAAGCTGTTCCTGAGGGGGCTCGGACTCGAATCTGAAATCGACGATCAGGTATTTACGCTCGACGGCCGATGTGGCGGGAATGTCTTCACGCTCAATGCTTTCATAGCCAATGTAAGTAGCTTGTTTATCGGGGAAGATTCCACTTAGCAACACGTCCAGGTTGCCTGCCATGACCGGTTGCGAGGCCAGTGCCAGTAACAGGCTGAGAGCGCCGGTGATGCGTTTGATGGCCATGAGAGCCACTCCTTTGGAATCGGTTCGTCGATCAGTGTAAACATATGTAACGTTTAGTTACTGTTGATTATCGCAGAGTGCGAACGAGTTTGCGCATTTTTTGCGCGCATTTTTCAATTGTTTGCAATGTTCAGAAGATCCGTCGGCTGGGTGTGGATTTCCGGAGCCTGCCAGGATCAACTACTATGGATAAAAACAGAAGCGCATAGAGGCAGGATGATGTTCCAACTCGTCTTTAAAGGTGAATGCACACCGGGGACCGACCCGGCAACCGCTCGCAGTAATGCCAGAACCCTGTTCAAGGCAACGGTGGACCAGATTGAGCGTATGTTCAGCGGTCAGCCAGTTGTTATCCGCAACAAGCTGGAGGAAGTCCAGGCGGAAAAGTACCGCTCGGTGCTGCAAAAGCACGGCATGGTGGCTTATGTGCAGCCCATGGAGGGCGCTGTCACCTCTGCCGCGCGTACGGCACCCGCCGCTCAATCACCGTCAGAGCCAAAACCAGTACCTTCAGCGCCTCCGGCGGAGCCGGCGCGCAATGATACCAGATCAGGAAGCGCCGTTGCCGTTGAGCCGGGCGACCGCTTGCCGGTGGCGGGCGACAAGGTCGACAGCATTCTTTCCGGGTCCGGACTGACACTTGACCCCGTTGGCGTCACGCTGGAGGAGCACCGGGAGGCTCCCGCTCCCATGTTCCAGCACCTGGACGACTGGTCGCTGGCGCCTCCGGGCAGCGACCTGGGTGTGAAGCGTGAGGTTCCACCACCGGTTGTGCCAGATGTCTCCCACCTGTCGCTGGCGGACGAGGATCCCGCAGACGATGCCTGACAGTTGGACGGGATGATGTTAACAGCCAGATTGACTGCCCTCCTGCTTGCCGTGCTCGCAGCTATGCCCCTTATGGCCGACGTAGGGCGGCCGAAAGTGGGCCTGGTGCTAAGCGGCGGAGGGGCCAAGGGCATGGCCCATGTGGGTGTGCTGCGAGTGCTGGAAGAATTGAAGGTGCCCGTGGATATTGTGGTGGGCACCAGTGCCGGCTCCGCGGTTGGGGCACTCTATGCCTCTGGTATGGAGGTCCAGGAGATTGAAGAGCGCTTTATCGAGATGGACTGGGTGTCCAGTTTTCGTGACGACCCGGGCCGTGCCTACAAGCCTGTCAGGCGCAAGCGTCAGGACTGGCGCTACCCGGTCTCGCCCGGCATCGGTGTGCGCATGGACGGCCTGCATTTGGGGGGCGGTATCATCGCCGGTCAGAACCTCGGTTTTATCCTCAATGAGCTCACCCGTGATGCAGCCCTGGTTGAAGATTTTGATGAACTGGCCATCCCGTTCAGGGCCGTCGCCACGGACCTGGAAACCGGCGAGGAAGTGGTGATCGGCAGTGGCAACCTGTCGGAAGCGATCCGCGCCAGCATGAGTATTCCCGGCGTCTATGCGCCGGTCACACTGAATGGGCGTTTGCTGGTGGATGGAGGTGTGGCCAATAACCTGCCGGTCAGCGTGGCCCATGAGCTTGGGGCCGACATTGTCATTGCCGTGGACATCACCGATCCCCTGTTGGAGCGGGAGGACATACGCGAGGCGTTCTCTGTGGTTGGTCAGTTGACCACCATGATGACGCGGCAAAACACCGAGCGGCAGCTCAAGTTGCTGGATGATCAGGACATCCTGATGCGACCGGATCTGCAGGGCTTGTCCTCAGCAGATTTCTATGAGGCTCCGGCGCTGTTTGAGCTGGGCGCCAGCAGTGCTCGTGGTCACGCAGGGGAACTTCGTCATCTGAGCGTCAGTGATGATGAGTGGGATCGATTTCGCGGTCGCCTGAAGGCGCACTCGTTCAACCCGGGCGTTATCACCGATATTCGCATTGACGACCGTTCTCGCCTGGCGGGGGATTTCCTTCGTGAGCGCATACGCCAGCAGACGGGTGAGCCTCTGGATGTGGATGCACTGGAGGAGGATCTCAAGCGTATTTACGGTCTTGGTTACTATGAAACCGTTTCCCATTCGCTGGTGCCGACCGACGGCCCCGGCACGGACCTGGTTATCCGGGTTCGCGAGAAAAGCTGGGGGCCGAACTACCTGTCCTTTGGCCTGAACTACGAAGACAATTTCGAGAACGATACTCGGTTTAATGTCGCCACGTCGTTGCGGATGACGGGGCTGAATGCCCTGGGCGGTGAGTGGACGACCGGGCTTCAGTTGGGCACCCAGCCCCGGGTTCGAACCGAATGGTTCCAGCCACTGGACTATGGTTTCGAAAGATTCCTCACGCTGGGCGGTGCCTATTCCCGTGAAAGCCTGAGTGCGTTCGATGGCGAAGGCGAGCGCATAACCGAAGTGGATATCACCAATCGCCAGGTGGATCTGGCCCTGGGTACCGAACTGGGTGTAAACGGAGAGGTGCGTCTTGAGTATGTGCGGGGCTACGCCACCGTCGACGAGCAGATCGGCGAACCGATGGCGCCCTCCGGCTCCATCCAGAGTGGCAGTCTCCGGCTCCAGCTTGTTCACGACTCCCTCGACGATACCTTCCTGCCGGAGTCCGGCGGGTTCGCCGGCATCCGTGGCCGGTTCGAGCGCCCGGGCCTTGGGTCCGACCGTCATTTTGATTCGGTCACCGTCATGGCCCTGGGCACCGCAAGCTGGAGACGGGCGAGTATCACCGGCCTGTTGTATGCCAACGCGGTCACCAAGGGCGTTGCCGGCATCGAGAATTCAGTACTGCTGGGCGGCTTTCACCGGCTATCGGCATACAGCCAGGGCGAAGTGGCGGGAGAGGATGCGGCTCTGGCAGGCGTCTTTGTCCGGCAGGAATTTGGCGGGCCGTTTGTGCCCTGGTTTGCCGGAGCCGGGTTCGAGACTGGTAACGCCTGGTCCTCGCTGGGGGAGGCCCGCTGGAACAACCTGTTGCGCTCTGGGAGCCTGTTTGCCGGCGTTGAAACCTTTCTGGGACCGGTGCAGATTGCCACGGCCTACAACAACCGGGATGACTGGAGTGCCTACCTCAACGTCGGCTTTTCGTTTACCCGGTTGTTTGAATGAGCCGCCCGTTGCTCAAGCCGTAGCCGATGCGCTGTGAATAGCGTCAAGCACCTGCTGACACTGTTGTTCCGCGTACCCGGCCAGAATGGCCGCAAGACGTTCCTCGTCCCGTTCCTTGATCGCACCGATCGATTCCCGCACATGGGCCAGGTTGTCTTCCAGCACCCGGTTGCCACCACGCTGGAACGCCACAAAGGCGCAACGTTTTGCCGATGGCCACAGATCCTCAATGGCGGAAATGATGAAATAGTTGTCGGCATAGGCCAGTGAGGCCTGAGTGTACTCTATGCCCAGCTCCAGAAACGCCAGCAGGTCGTTATTGTCATGGCAGCCTTTCATACGCTGGTAGAGGGATTCGAGTTTGTCCATGTCGGCTGCCTGCCACTGCCGCACCAGCTTGCGACCGGTATGGGTCAGGTACAGTTGCAGCACTTCGTACAGGCTGCGTACAAAATAGTCGTCCAGCGGCGTAACGAATGCGCCCTTGCGGGGCACGTTCTGTACCAGATGGCGTTTTTCAAGCAGCAGCAAGCCTTCGCGGATCGACCCGTGGCTTACGTCCATTTGCTTTGCCATGGCGCTTTCGTAGATGCGTTCGCCGGAGCGAAGCTGACCGAAAGCGATGAGGTTTTCGATGTGACGGGCGACCTGTTCGGTCAGGGTTTCGCGAGGCTTGAATGTGGTCATGGTCCTGCTTCGTTACAGCATGCTGGCTCAATGGTTCTGGAATACTCTCACATTCTTTGCGTATGGAAAATGGGCACACCAAAACGGGCCAGGCCCTGGTGGAGGGTTTCAGAGCAGGGGGCCAAGCAACCGTATGGTGCGGCACGTCAACCGGAAGGCCACAGAACGGTCCCGGTAATCCCGTTCCGTCATCAGTCGACTGGTGGTGAGATCCTGTTCCAGCAGATGTTCAATGCCGCTCACAAACTCAACGGCGGTACTGATGGCGGTTATCTCGAAGTTCAGTCGCATCGAGCGGTTGTCCAGGTTGGCGGTGCCGATGGCCGCGTAGCGGTCATCCACCAATACGACTTTCTGATGCATGAAGCCCGGCTGGTAGCGATAGATGCCAATGCCGGCGCGGCATGCCTGTACCAGGTATGAGTACGCAGCCAGTCGGATCAGCCGGCTGTCAGATTTCTCGGGGATAATGATTCGCACGTCTACACCCCGCAGGGCCGCCAGTTGCAGGGCGTTCATGATCTGAACGTCGGGCACGAAATACGGTGAGGCGATCCAGATCCGCGTACGGGCATTGTTGATGCAATTGAGGAAAAACAGCGTGCAGGTTTCGTAGGTATCCGCCGGGCCGGTGGGCAGAATCAGAACTTCCTGGTTGCCAGGCGTCGGTTGGGAAGGCGTCCAGTTGAGCGTCGGGAAGTCCTCACTGGCCCAGTTCCAGTCCTCGAGCCAGGCCAGTTGCAGCCCGGTCACCGCCGGGCCGGTAATGCGGCAGTGGCTGTCACGCCAGGGCTCCTCGTCCATGGCAGTGCCCAGATACTCGTCGCCGAGGTTGATGCCTCCGACAAATCCGACCTCACCATCACAGACCAGCAGTTTCCGATGATTGCGGAAGTTGACCTGCAGGCGCATGCGACGAAAATTGCCGTCTCCGAACGAGGCAACCTTTGCACCGGCGGCGGCCAGTTCCCGGAGGTACTTCCGCGGTAGCCAGACACTGCCAATGTCGTCATAGAGGAACCAGACCTGAACGCCCTGGGCCAGCTTGCGTTTCAGGATCGACTTGATGCGTTGGCCGACCTTGTCGGAGCGAACAATGTAGAACTCCAGGAGAATGTAGTGTCGGGCGTTTTCCATGGCATCGAACAGCGCCTCAAAGGTGGCTTCCCCATTCTTGAGGAGGTCGCATCGATTCCCGGTGGTAAACGGCTGTCGGCCCAGCTTGCAGAGGACCTGGAGTTCGTCCGGAACATGTTCATCGTTGCGTTTGCTGACCGCTGCCGTCTGCTGTTCGAAATGGTTGAGCAGTTCCGTCAGCGCGGCGTCGCCGGTGCGTCTGGCCCTGATATAGCCGCCGAACCGGTTGCGTCCGAACAACAGGAACATGGGAACGGCGACATAGGGCAGGCCGATCAGTGCCAGAATCCAGGCGATGGCTCCCTGTGCCACGCGGTAGGTCATCAGTATCCGATAGATGCAGGCAGCCGCGGCCAGGTAGATCAGGGCCAGTGCGAGGGGCAGCCAGGGCACGTCAGCGATACTCATTCCGGCGCGTCTCCATTGTCGATGTTCAGGTGGCGGGCGCGGTACTGGGCCGGTGCCATCCCGGTCCAGCGCTTGAACGCGCGGCTGAAGGCGCTGAGCTCGGAAAAACCCAGCAGGAAAGCGATTTCGCCCAATGCGTAGTGGTCCGACGCCACGTAGCGCATGGCTTTGTCCTTGCGGACTTCCTCCACCAGCTCGTGAAATCCAAGCCCTTCTTTCTTTAACCGTCGATATAGGGTTTGTCGGCTCATATGGCACTGTTTCGCCAGTGTGTCGGCGTCGATGCGATCGGTGGACATCTGGCGTGAAATCAGTCGCCGGATCTTGCGGCCGAAGGTACGCCTGCTTTGCAGCCGGGCCAGCACTGCGTTGACCTGCTTCAGCACGGCGGAATAAACGTAGGGGTTGCGATGGGGAATCGGATGGCTCAGGTGGTGGCTACTGAAGGCCAGGCGAGTTGCACCACAGCCAAAAAACACCGGGCCACCCAGTAATCGCTGGTATTCATCGGCATAGCCCGGTTTCGGGTGGGCGATCTCGGCCCACTCGGCAACGATGGATGGGTGGATGAAATGCCGGGTGCGGCATAGAGCCGCCGCCAGCGTCCGGTCCATATCCTGGCGACAGTAGTGCCCGGGGGTGTCCGCCTGCCAGGTCAGGATGGCCTGCTCGCCGGTTTGTTCAAAACTCAGGATCACGGATTCGTTAATCAACCGGTGCAGGCGAACATACTGGGTAACGGCCTCGCCGAGAGTGTCGCAATTGAAAAACACGTGGCCGACCAGGCCCATTCGGTCAGGATCGACCACCTGGCCGGCATGGAGGCCAACGGCAGGGTCTCCGGTGACCTTTTCAGCGTGTTCCCAGAGGCGGTAATGGCGCTCGGCGGGAATGCGCAGGTCCGGGTCTGCCAGCTCGTTTTTGTTGAACCCGGCGATCCGCTCAACGGTGGGGATGTCCAGCACGCCCTGGCGGTCCAGGTAATGAACCAGGGCCAGCGTGCTCGAGGCTGCAACCAGTGGCGATGTGGTGGCTTTTGCCTGGGGTGAGTTCACGGTCACCTATGATTGAGGGTTAACAGGAATTCATCGGTGCTGATACAAAATGTCAAACCTGTGGGACAGCCTGTCAACGGTTTATTGTCCTAACAACGATAGCATTAAGTCATCGAGGATTCTCACTCGCCCATCTGGATTGGAGGTGTTTTCATGGAACTGGAAATTTTTGTGCCCCATAACGAGCTGGAGCGCTCCAATATTGCCGCTTTGGCTGAGTACCTGAACAGCATGTACTACTGCTAATCAGTTTCAGCAAACGTTTATGACCTGAGCCGGGGGAGACCCCGGCTTTTTTTTGGTTCATCGCAGGTTAGCGTGAAAAAGTAGGAGACGCGGTAAAACCGGTTAGTTTTGAGTTCGCCAAAACAACAAAATTAGCC